>JBGTHU010000746.1:0-3699 GCA_041745975.1 Mariniblastus sp. | reverse complement strand
AGTGGCACCGGCAACCAGGGAATCTTCTGCAGCCAACAGTTCGCCGACAGCAGCCTCAACCGCTCGTACCGCCATCCCCTCCTTGATGATTTGTTCAGCGAATTCGACCTGAATCTTTTCGTCACCCAACGGCAGGAGGGCTCGAGCGTGTCCTCCCGCGATTTTGCCTTGACATATCCAGTCTTGAATTTGGTCAGGCAACTCGAGCAATCTCATCAAGTTGGCCACTGTGGAACGATCCAGTTTCAATCTTTCCGCCAGGTACTCTTGGGTGCACCGGTGTTCATCGAGGTACCGTCGAAAGGAAAGTGCTTTTTCAATCGCGTTGAGGTCTTTCCGTTGCAGATTTTCGACAATCGCCAATTCTGAAACCAAGCGGTCATCGGCTTCGCGGATTCGGGCAGGAATCGTCCTCCAGCTAGCTTTAATCGCCGCACGAAGTCGCCGTTCCCCACTGATCAGTTGGTAGCGGCCCTCGACAATTCGCACAACAATGGGTTGCAGCAGATTGTGCTCTTTTAGGCTCTCGGCGAGCGCAGCAATTTCTGGCTGGTTGAATTCGCGACGCGGCTGAAAGGGGTTTTCCTCGATCTCGTAGACACTTAAATGAAGAATGCGGTCATCGAGGTTGAGGTTGTCAGCATCGTCAAGGTGGGAATCGGCAAATCCTGTTTTGGGATATCCCGTTTCGGCCACGGCAACATTGCCCGGAACCATTTCGTCACCCGAATTCAATAATGCTTCCAGGCCGCGGCCCAATCGTCGTTTTCTAGTCACGCTCAAGTACCTCCATGCATAGTTCTGTATAGGCTCGACTACCTCGAGATCGAGGCGCGTATTCAATTACACTTTTACCGTGACTGGGCGATTCGGTCACACAGACGTCCCGAGGGATGACGGTATCAAAAACAATTTCGCCAAAAAAATCACGGACTTCTTGATCAACCTCTTGAGTCAAATCAAGTTTTTCATCGTACATTGTCAACAGGATTCCACCAAACGTTAGTTGTCCGGAGCGTTGCTTGATGATTTTTTTGATCACTTCGATCATCAACGATAAACCTTCCATTGCAAAATATTCACATTGAATCGGCATCAATACTTCGTCCGATACCGCCAGCGCCAATTGCGTTAAATGACCGAGCGAGGGCGGACAATCGATCAACACCCAGTCAAAGCCTTCTCCCGCCGTCGCCAAATGCCGTGCAAGCAACTCGGACTGAGGGGTGTCTGCCTGAGCTAGCATGTCCACATCGCGAAACGCATGACTCCCCGGCAGCAAGGTTAAGTTGTCATGGTTACCCGACACAAGGCTGTCAACTAGAGGTTGGTCTTGCACCAGCGGATGGCGAGCGACAGGTCTTTGTCCTAGGGCGGATGTCGCATTGCATTGCGGGTCCAGGTCGATTGCTAACGCTTTGGCACCGCTGGCTGCGATGGCCCAGGCCAGATTCACCGTCGTGGTCGTTTTTCCCACTCCTCCTTTTTGGTTTGCAATGCAGATGATTCGACTCATTTCGACTCTTGCGTTTGATTTTCCTTAATCCCAACGGCACCATGGCAGAAATTTAACAGAGTTCCAGATTTTAGGAAACGTCAGTTGTTATTTCTTTTTGTGGAAACAGTTCACGGAGCGGAATGAAAGTCGCGCCTCTTGACGAAACAATAGTCACCCCCCGATAGAGTTATGACGAGATGTCTTTTCCGCCACCTCGATCTGGGGTGGTGATTATCGCAACCCGCTGCGTTAGCGAAGGAAAATGGGAAATTTTCCTGACCCTCATTGACGTTTCGGGTTTCGATCGGCGAATTGATCCGGTTCGCTTGGTGATTTTCACCTTCCAGACTCGATCTCTCTATATAATTAGCCGAATGAAAAAGGCCAGGTCGCAAGACCCCCTTTAGTGCACCTCGTTCCCCTTAGCTCATTTTTCCACTGACTGTCATCCATGTAAAAATTGCAATTTTCCTCGGGTTTCACGGGAAATTCAAGGCGATTCCGAAGGGTTCGATTAAAGAAAAAGGGAAAAATCTTACCCACTATTTGCTATAGTCTCCGACGGGCCCGGCTTCTGATAGAGTCGGGGTCGTCGTATCCATCAGCGGAAATTTCAACAATGTTGTTCGGACCCGAATAGAAACGCCCAAAAGTTCAACGCATGTGCATTCAATGCCAGAACCCTTGAGCCTAATCTAATCGGATCACAAAACAACTTGAGGCGAATTCTAGGGCAGTTCTCAAGGAAGCCAAACAACTTCGTCAGCCTTACGCTGAAAGTATCCCCTCCGCATTAATAACGATAGTGATCTGGCTTGTAAGGACCTTCCACCGGAACCCCAATGTAGCTCGCCTGCTCTTGGCTGAGCTTGGTCAGTTTAACCCCCAACTGGTCAAGATGCAGTCGAGCAACTTTTTCGTCCAGCACTTTGGGGAGGACGAACACGTCGTTCTTGTCATAGGCAAAACCCGACAAATTTTCTTGACCATTGGCGTAAAGCGCCAGGTCAATTTGAGCGATGGTTTGGTTGGTGAAAGATGCCGACATGACAAAGCTGGGGTGTCCCGTGGCACAACCTAAATTCAACAATCTTCCTTCCGCCAAAATCAATACGCTATGACCGTCCTCAAAAGTGAACATGTCGTACTGCGGCTTAATATTGGTGCGAGTGGTGATTTTCTCCAGTTCGTCCATTTCGATTTCATTGTCGAAGTGACCAATGTTGCCGACAATCGCTTTGTCTTTCATTTTGGCCATGTGATCGGATTTGATGATATTGAAGTTCCCAGTCGTCGTAATAAAGATATCAGCGTACGACAATGTGTCTTCCAGGGTGGTGACTTCGAAACCCTCCATCGCAGCTTGCAAAGCACAAATGGGATCAATTTCAGTGACGATAACCCGGCAACCTTGGCCTTTCAAGGATTGGGCGCAGCCTTTGCCAACATCTCCATATCCGCAAACAACGGCGACTTTGCCAGCCATCATCACATCAGTTGCCCGGTTCAGCCCATCGATCAAGGAGTGTCTACAGCCATACAAGTTGTCAAATTTGCTTTTCGTACAGGAGTCGTTGACGTTGATCGCTGGGAATAGCAACGTACCGCTCTTGGCCATTTCGACCAAGCGATGAACTCCCGTAGTCGTCTCTTCGGATACGCCGTGACAATCGGCTGCTAACTTCGTCCAGCGACCTGGGTTTTGCTCTAGACAGAAATTCAACAATTTCAAAACTTCTTTGAATTCTGTGTTCTTGGTCGTATCAGGTGAAGGAACCGAACCTGCCTGTTCAAATTCGACACCTTTGTGGATCAGCAATGTTGCGTCTCCGCCATCGTCGACGATCAGATTTGGGCCTGTTCCATTACCGAAATCAAGTGCCTTTTCAGTGCACGCCCAATATTCCAGCAATGACTCGTTTTTCCAAGCAAAGACCGGCACACCTTGTGGCGAGTCAGCCGTTCCATTTCGTCCGACAACTACCGCCGCCGCTGCGTGGTCTTGTGTGGAAAAAATGTTGCAGGAACACCAACGAACATCGGCTCCAAGATCAATAAGAGTCTCGATCAAAACGGCAGTTTGCACTGTCATGTGCAATGAACCCATGATTCGTTGTCCCGCCAAAGGCTTCTGAGATGCGAATTCTTTCCGCAGTGCCATCAAGCCAGGCATCTCTTGCTCAGCCAAATTAATTTCTTTC
>JBGTHU010000745.1:0-3835 GCA_041745975.1 Mariniblastus sp. | reverse complement strand
TTATTTGGTCCGCTGCCAATCCTCTGAATCTAATAATCGACGGCATCAGCTATGCGATCAATCAGGGGATCACCGAATTTATCTTCCAAGGGCTCGCCGGAACCGATCGTCTCTACCTGACTGGTTCGTCAGCCAACGATCATTTTGTGCTTAGCCCCGGCAGCGCCACGCTGACCACGGGGACTGGATTGGAAGTCCACGCTTTAGGCTTCGAAGAAGTATTTGCCGACGGTGGCGATGGAACCCAAAACGTTGTCATCTTGAACGACTCGGCCGGTGATGACCTCTTCACCGCTCAAGTCGGTTTGGCCACGATGGTGGGTCCCGGCTATCAACATGAAATCAGCGGCTTCCAAACGGTCGAAGCCTTCAGCTCCCATGGCGGATACGATGTCGCTCATCTCTACGACTCGGCTGGTGATGATGAATTGGTCGCACATCCATCGTATGTCCTGCTGACCGGCAATGGTTTCTCCCACCGCGCTAATGGCTTCCGCCAAACTTTTTCATATTCGTCCGGTGGCGAGGACTCGGCCAGTTTCTACGATTCCGCCGATGTCGATCACGTTCGCGGCGGCATGCACTGGGCCCAAATGTACGGTGCGAACTACGACCATCGCGCTGATCAGTTCGCCAAAGTCCATGTCTTTGGAACGGCCAACGGCGCGGCAGATACCTTGGTTGTCGATGGCCAGCTGGCCGAACAAGTCACCCTGGACCCAGGCGCTGCCTCGCTGGTTTTGAACAATCGCAGCTTTACAGCCACCGGCTTCATGCACCAAACCATCGAAGGTGCTCCCACCAGCACCGCGGTCGTGACGCTCAACGGCAGCAGTGGCAACGACGCGTTGCAAGCGCGAACGACTCACTCGATCCTCTCCGGACCCGGTTATTCCAACCGCGTCGACGGCTTTGACCATGTCCTGGCCTACGCCGGCGTCGGAGGTTTTGACACCGCCCAGCTCTTTGATTCGGAAGGCGATGACGTATTTATCGCTCACCCCACGTGGGCCAGTCTCACAGGTCCCGATAACCAGTTCTCCTATCAGGTTCACGGATTTGGCAGCGTGACCGCCTTCAGTTCGGGCTCGATCAACGGCGACAGGGCCGAAATGTTTGACTCGGCAGGGAACGATGTCGTCTCGGGCAATCTAAATAGCATCCAATTCTCCGGAGCGGGTTTCAGCAACCGCGCGGAAGATTTCAAATTCGTACGAGTCACTGCCTCTGCCGGTGGTGCCAATAGCCTGAACTTGGCCGATTCCGTCGGCGACGACTTTGGTTGGGTCGGTCGAAACTATTTGTCCTGGACCGGTTCGGGCGTACAACTGATTGCGACCGGATTTGGCATGCAAATTTTGCGATCGGAACGCGGAGGGGTCGACTCCGTTTATTTCGCGGTGTCTGGGGTGAACAATTTCGTCAATATGACCCCGACATTCACGGGTATGTCCGACACCAGTAGTAGTTACTTTCATCGCGCCAATCAATTCGCCCGCGTCCGGGCGGTAGCCGGTGCTGGCGCGAACACGGTCAATCTGTTTGACTCCCCTGGCGATGATGCGCTGACGGGCAATATGAATTCGGTTCGCTTGGCGGGCAGCGGCTTTGCCAACCTGGCAGAAGATTTTAGCATCGTTCGAGTCAACGCCATTGCCGGCGGCAACGACACGTTGAACTTGGCAGATTCGCCAGGTGATGACCAAATCGTCGTGCGGATGGTCTCGACCTCGATGTTGGGTTCGGGAATCGACCTACAAGCGGGTGGATTTCGCAATCAAATCGTCCGTTCGGAACGTGGCGGCATCGACTCGGTGCAATTGACTGCCAGGGGTTCGGGCAATATTTTGAACATGTTTGAGGGCTTTACGGGGATGAGCAATCAAGCCAACACGTATTACCAGCGGGCGGACAATTTTGCCAACGTCGATGTGCAGCTAGAAAATGCTGGCGTCAACAATCGGGTATTTATGTATGCGGCCAACCAGCTGCAGTTCATGGAATTTGACGGGAATCGCGGCATCAACTGGCATGAAAATCGCCGTCGCAGCTTTGAGAACTTCAGCCGTGTGACAGCCTATTACGTTGACGGGCGTGACGAATGGTCGATCGGAGATCTCAACTTCCAACTCTTCATGCGGCGGGCCTAAACAAGTGAAGAGATTGAGTGGTTCACACATATTAAGACAGCATTTTATAAAGTGACGCTAATTCCTGCACAGCTTTCGATATGTTGAATTTAACCTGTGCCGTTTTCTGAAAGCTACGGGCATCCAAGATTGCGGGAGTCTTAACAAACGCCTCTATAGCATCCGCTAGTTTTATTGGATTGCCTGCTTCGGGAGTTAATGCTGGGGCACCTCGCAGTACTTCTCGCAGTCCAATCGCATCCGAACCAATCACTGGAACACCTAATACGAATGCCTCCATCGGAAGTAACGGACATGCCTCCCAAAGCGAAGGCATCATGAGCACATCCATTTGAGCCAAGACAGGTGCGATTTCTGGCAACTGTTCGATAAAGTAAATCGCACTCGACATTTGCATAGACTCTTTGGCAATCCTAATGTATTTATTACCATAACCATGAGGATCTTTTGTAACAATCAAACAAAGGTTTGAGTTCCCTCGATTGTTAATTATCTCCATAGCTTCCAAAAGAACTAAAAACCCCTTTTGCGGCATAAATCGCCCAAAAAAACCGGCCATAATCATCTTGGGGTCGATTCCCAATCTCGATCGTATATCAGAAAAATCGTTGTCAGCCGAACTGTCTTTAGCGGCGAGAATTTTATTGACGTCTACCCCGTTGACGATGACTTCAACTCTGCAAGGTCCTTTTTGCCAATCAGGAAAGTGCTGCATATGGTTTGCTCCACAATCATATGAGACAGGAATAATTACCGTAGCATAGCGAGTAAGCCAGCCCGCAATAATACTTTTTAGGATTTTGAATTTTCCGGGGATATCATTGCCATGCACGATTACGTCATGCAATGTAATAATGTGGGGCTTTCGGGAAAATAAATTCGCAGCACAAACTTCAGTACCGGCTCGTAAACCTTGAGAATGGATGAGATCAACTTGCTCATGCCGAAGTAGTTTTGCAACCGATTGTCTCAGGGAAAAGCGGTGATTCACTACAGGTATGTCGGTAAAACTTACTCCCGGCCAAGTTGTGATTTCATTCTTAAAACTGTCAAATGCCGAGCCTTGCGGAGCTAGGAAAGAAAAAATAAATCCATCGGCGAGAAGCGGCTCAAGATTATATTTTAAATAGCTTTTAATTCCGCCAAGTGGGTTCGAAACCACAACCAAGACTCGTTTTCGACGCGGCGGATCTAAATCTCTAAATAACGATTCTCGAGTCATTTATCTTGATTCCTCATTCTTTTTTCGCTTGGGAGGTTGAGCTAGTGCCAAAAACACTAATTCCGTAGTATTTGCTCTTGATAGCATTTAAGGAATATTGCGAAAAACCTCTTTTGGTGGTTTGATTTGTTTTGCAAGCAGATCATTCCAACCAAAAGAGGTCAAAGATGTTCAAACCCAGTCCACTAAGTTCGCCTATTATAGCCGAGTTGTTGGCGATTATTCGATCCCCCCAAACATCAAAATTGTTTTTCAACGGGCTTCGGTGATATTTTATCTTTATTCCCACCCGGATTTACTTTGCCCAACGTCGGTAGCTGAATTGATGGAAGTAATGTCCTCCCAAACCGCTAGCAAGTTTTTTTACCGATTTGAAGAGTCGGTCGAAGCCCTGGAATTTCTATTTCAACAAAAAAATAGATCTCAATTTGCCAGGACGTTAAGGGACTGTTTTGAGGACGCC
>JBGTHU010000744.1:0-5330 GCA_041745975.1 Mariniblastus sp. | reverse complement strand
CTCAACATGGAACAATATTTTGCAAGTGATGTTGGATGTCCGATCCTCCCACGGATGGGATGATCCTGGTTAGCCTGAGCCAAGATATAATCCGACAATGCACACCACAATTGACGATCGTTTCCCCGAGAGCCTGAGAACCCGAGAGCAAGATTAAGATGAAAAAACCATTGAACATTGGCATGATTGGCTATGGATTCATGGGCAAGGCCCATACGAATGCGTATGCCAGTGTCGGACACTTTTTCGAATTAGAACACCAACCCGTACTGAAGGCAGTTTGTGCCCGAAACGTCGATGCGGCTCGAAAATTCGCCGACAATTGGGGATATGAATCGGTGGAAACGGATTGGCGAAAACTGATTGCTCGCGACGACATCGATGCGGTCGATATCTGCGTTCCCAATAACCTTCACAAGGAGATCGCGATTGCCGCGGCGGAGGCCGGTAAAATGATCCTCTGTGAAAAACCGTTGGCGATGGACGTTGCCGAGGGCGAGGCGATGTGCGAGGCGGTTGAAAAAGCGGGCGTCCCCAATATGGTTTGGTACAACTACCGCCGCGTTCCCGCCGTCACTCTCGCCAAGAACATCATCGACAGTGGCAAGCTGGGGAAGATTTTTCACTACCGCGCTAACTTTTTGCAGGACTGGACGATCTCGCCCGATTTGCCTCAAGGAGGGGCAGCACTGTGGCGGTTGGATGCGGCGGCCGCGGGCAGCGGCGTAACGGGTGATTTGTTGGCCCATTGTATCGATACGGCGCTGTGGCTAAATGGGTCGATACGCGATGTGGTGGCAATGACCGAGACATTTATCAAGGAACGCACCCACACGGTGACCGGAGAGAAACAGGCGGTCGGCATTGATGATGCTTGCGCGTTTCTGTGTCACTTTAACAATGGATCATTGGGTTTATTCGAATCGACTCGATACGCTCGCGGCCACAAGGCACTTTACACTTTGGAAATTAATGGAGAGCATGGTTCCCTGCGGTGGGACTTGCATGACTTGCATCGGCTGGAATACTTTGAATACGGCAGCGAAGGTGCGTTGCGTGGCTGGCGCAGCATTCATGTCTCTGATGCCGAACATCCCTATATGGATCGCTGGTGGGTGCCTGGATTGAATATTGGTTACGAACATAGTTTCATCCATCAAGTCGCCGATTTTATTCGTGGCATCGAAAGTGGTGCTCCTGCGGCCCCCACCTTCCGGGATGCCCTGGAAACGCAGCGCATCTGTGACGCGGTGCTGGCCTCAGCAGAAAAAAAGACTTGGTTAAATGTCTAATTTTTCGAATTTCGAACCCCCTCTAACAGAAAAATCAACATGTTCAAAATCGCTGCCCGATCCCATGTCAAACTCGGCTTTGTTCCTACCCATTTAAAGTTTGTGGGGGGCTTGGTACCGGACGACGCAGGCCGATTGCCTACCACCGATTCCGGCGAATCTTTGTTGGTTGAACGAACGAAGGAACTGTTGCGGTATGTCGTCGTGCCAGTCAATGCGATTCAGATCCCGTGGTTTTATGGAACCGATGCCACGTTGCTGAAGGAAGTCGTTGATCAGCTGTCCGAATTGGGATTGGAGGTTACCTTCATTTTGATGTTAGCAGGAGCCGATCCGATGGAGCCAGCTGACGAAGATCAAGCCGTACATATTTTGTCGGCTGGATTACAGGCGGCGCATGCTTGCGGCATCAAAGAGGTTTCTTCCACTTCGATTGAAGAATGGATGAAGGCCGGTGCGGAACCACGGCGAGGTGACGCTTTTACCGCCGCCGTATCGCAAAACGTCAAAGTTCACCAGCGAGTGCTGCAGCAATCGGGAGTCGATTCGATTCAGGCGTGGCATATGGAATTTCTGCGGTCAGGCGAGTTTCAAACCTTCACCAATATCGAACGCTGTTGGTCGTTCGTCGACGCCGTCAATCAAACTCTGGGGACGAGCTTCTTTAAAGTGTTGGTCGACGCGGCCCATTGCGGAGACTCTGATTTATCAATCGAGCAGAACCAACAAGCGATTCGAGAAATCGCCGCCCAGGATGGCTTGGGGATTTTTCATGCCTCCGCCAAAACGACTCGCGGATGCCTGTCAACCGATGACGGTTGGATCAATGCTTTGTTGACAACAGCGGCGGAGACCGGAAAATTGAGCCAGGTAATGGTGGAAGTCTTTCACCACCAAGACCCTGCCTTGGAAGGCTTGCGGAAATTGGACAGCCGTCACGGAGTCGACACCACCGACGGACGGAGCTACGATCGAGTCGTATGCGAGGGATTAGAGAAGGTCGCCCGTAGCTTGAACTTCTTGGTAGTTCGCGGAATACTCAAAGGCCGCTGAAAGGCCGCGCGAGGGGTTTCCCTATTACGTAGCCGTTGGCGGGTAATTGCCGAATAGTCGCGATTGTTTCGACGCCAGCCTCAACCTCCCTTCCCAACCGCGAACGGTTACCAATGAAGAGTGGTCGTCTGGGCATCAGCTTTGACCTCCCTCCCGACGTTGAACAGCCACAAACGAACAAGCCAATCCGGACTGGCAAAGGTTCAAACCTGTAAATTAAGCAGAAAATTCGTGACTTCTTGCACGCTTCGCGTTTTTCAACGGTTTTTCGATTGTAGTTCGAAGGTAACTCTCGTAAAATATCGGCAGGAGGCACCCGAAGTTTTTTTCACTATGTAAACGGTTTACAAATTTAATGCAATTTATTTAGATCTCAATGTTTGACTTTAAGAGCTATTCATGAACGACGTTAGACGAGCAGTAGCTGTGTTGATAGCATTTGTAGTGGGACCCGGCAAACCCATTGGGGCTCGGATCATGATGGGATTGCGTCGTCACACTGCCGTCAGTTTATTTGTTGGTTCGATGGTCGGAGCACTCGGTTTTTTCGGAGTCCCATCGGTTATTGCGGTTACCACCGCGAAATCGATTTCCCCTCATTTGGTTGACTCGATCAGTCGGATCGAGTCGTGGGATCCAGTGCAAAATGGATTTACTCCGCGACTTGGCTCATGTCTCCCCTGCCTCTCATGGTTCCATGCGCGATTGGAACCTTGGGGGATGGTATGGATTGAAACGCAAGTCGGGCAGCAGGAAGTTCAAAAAGATGAACGAAAAAACGGGAATCAAGAAGAAAAAGAGGGAGGTAAACAGGACGATAAACGCTCGCTGATCCGTCCGACGGCGCCGACCGACGCAAACAAATTGGCGGATCGCCCACCCAAACCGGAGATCATTTACCCTCCCGGCCAGCCTCGACCGGAGCGTTATGATTTGACGTTCGATGACCTGGCTTTCGATATTCCCGAGGGGAAGCCATTTGATTGGGCGATGGTTACCGATGAAATCCATAAGTACGACGGCATGAAAATTACACTTCGTGGCTACATCAGGCCAGCTTTCACCCAACGCAATCTGAAGCAATTTGTTTTTGTGCGAGATAATCAAGAGTGCTGTTTTGGACCCGGTGCGGCTTTGTTCGATTGCGTATTGGTTAAAATGAAGGAGGGTTCTGAGACCGACTTCACCGTCCGTCCGGTGACGCTTGAAGGGGAGTTTTATCTGCGAAAATACGCGGGACCCGATGGCAACGTCTGGGCGATTTTTCGCATGAAAGAGACCAAAGTCAAACGCTGACACTCGCCCCTGCGGTCCCTGCGGCGAATTTACTTGTTCTGTCAGATCGTCCTGTCTGTCGCCTACTCTGAACCGATATTCAATGTTAAAATTGAACGTTTAGAAATCTGGATTAATTTTGGTCCAGCAGCGTTCCGAAATTTTTAACATAATTTGCTTCATCGATATGGCGGTATTTGATTGGGTCAGCCGAAAGGTATTTACGACCGTTCACGGAAATAATCTAGTTTACAACACCTGTTGGGAAGATCCTCGGCTGGATCGAGTCGCCTTGCAGATTCGACCGGAAGACAACATCCTGGTGATCACTTCGGCTGGTTGCAATGCGTTGGACTATTCGCTGGTTTGTCCCAACCATGTTTATGCGGTGGATATGAATCCGCGTCAAAATGCCTTGTTGGAACTCAAGCAGTCAGCCATTCGCAACCTTGAATATGACGACTTCTTTCGCATGTTTGGGCAAGGTCGTCTGCCGGGCGTTAAGAATGTCTACCAACATTCTTTGCGAGACGATTTATCGACTTGGACGCAGAGTTTTTGGGATAAACGCATTAAATGGTTCGATCATCCGTCGCGATCGTTTTATTTTCGCGGCACTGCCGGTACGTTCGCTCGCGCGGTCAAGATTTACACCGACAATGTAATTCGTGTCCGTCCGCACTTGGATGCGTTGCTAAATGCCGATTCGGTCGAGGAGCAAAAAGAAATCTATGAGAAAAATCTGCGAGAAAAATTCTGGTCAGGGCTGATGAAATTTGCCATGAACCGGGATACTACCATGTCGATGCTGGGTGTTCCGAAGGCTCAACGGAAACAAATCGAAACCCAGTACCCAGGCGGATTGGTTAAGTTCATTCAAGACTGCGTTGAAGCGGTGCTGATAAGATTGCCGATCAAGGACAATTATTTCTGGCGAGTCTATCTGGACGGTAAATACACTCGCGAATGTTGCCCGGAGTATTTAAAAGAAGCCAATTTTCAGAAGTTGAAAACAGACTGTGTCGATCGGGTTTCGACGCATACCGATTCGGTTCAAGGCTTCCTGGAAAAACATAACGGAAAAATCTCACGATTCGTGTTGCTGGATCACATGGATTGGCTCAGCGACAACTACTTTTCGATGTTGGAAGCGGAATGGCAGGCGATTCTTGATCGAGCCACACCTGACGCTCGCTTGATTTGGCGCAGTGGCGGTCTGCGGACTGATTTCATTGATCGAGTGGAAATTTTGCATCAAGGTCAAGTACAGAAACTGCGACCGTTGTTGAACTATGACACCGATTTGGCCGCCGAACTTCATCCGCTCGATCGGGTTCACACCTACGGCAGTTTCTATGTTGCTGAACTGAAGCCGGGCGAATCTCCGATTTAGGCGAGCGGCAGACAAAGACTCACCAGTGGTGTTTGGTAGGATGGGCTTCCAAGCCCGTCCTGGGATTTCTGAACGGATTTGGAGTCCGCCCTACAGCGGTACACTTACATCTGCCGCTCGTTTTAAGGTCAAGCAACCTTTCATTCCTTACATTAAACCCTATCACAATCAGAGCGTTCAATGGCTTTTTTTTCTGACATGAAAGTGTTGTACCACATGCTGCTTAAGCCAGTACGCGGAGACTCCCATGCCCAGCGGATGGAGAGTTTTTATGGCGGCCAAGCCAGTGCTTATGATGATTTCCGTAAACGATTGCT
>JBGTHU010000743.1:0-3494 GCA_041745975.1 Mariniblastus sp. | reverse complement strand
TTAGAAGGTCTGGGGCGGGAGGAATGGGAACCAGAAATCGAAGCGGCCCGGCAAAATTACCGACTGCTTTCGGAACAAGCCGATGTTGATGGCAGCTCAACCGAAATCGAGCAGCGACGCGAAGATTTGGAAGCGGCTGTACGATTAGCCCGTATGGACTTGAGCGATTTGCAAGCACTTCCACTGCCGTCCCAATGTTCCAATTGCGATAGTGGCAAGTGCCGCAACAAAGGGAAGAAGCCCGGAAAACGGCCCGCTAATCGAGATAGCGAAGGGGCTGGATTCCAACCACCCCCAGACGGATCGGGATCCTAAACCGTTTATCCGATTGTTCGTTTGACAGAATTCGTTTGGCCTTGAAATCTGAGTTTGGCATGGCTTGAGTGGTCGGCCAACGATAATTTGCTGTAACACTCCGGCCCTCTGAAGCGAGAAGTCTTTTAACTGGGAGCCAAATCGAATTTTGCTAGCGGAAAAAGCATGGAGTTTTGCGAACTTTGCCCGCAAAATTCGCGGCGGCGACCGATCTACTTCATTCGGCTGAAGTGTTACAATTTGGTTTTGATGTTCAATTCGTTACGCCCTTCAACCAATTTTGCTTCCTATGTATGCTCATTCTTGCTCTCTTCGACGACGTTTAATTGTTTGCTCTCTCGTCGGTTGGATCGGTGGTTCGCTGGGGGCTCCGGAGGCCCATAGCCAGCAAGCAATGATGATCCAATCCGGCTCTCAACAGCCGGTGGTGATGCGAAGCATTGTCATGCCCGATGGAAGGGTGGTGACGGTTGCACAACCAGCCGACGGTGGCCCGGTAGGTATCGATGGGATGCCCAGCAACAGGGCAGTGGGGGCTGACGGCAATTCGACCGCTGGTTCCTCGGAAGAATTTGAACCGAATCAATTTCGACTGGGAAAATTGTTAGGGCTAACCTTCAATCGCTCTCCCGATGCTGTCTTGGAAGCTTGGGCCAAGGAATTACTCCCTCCATCGGAGTCGGGTAGTGATGGGGCGGATGAGGATGCAGAGCAAACTGAGACCGATCCAAATGCCACAGGCACCGGCGACTCAAACGAAAAGCAAGCCGATGGCCAATTGGCTGACGAAAACACAACTGGGGAATCTGCTGATAGTCAACAGTCCACCCAAGATAGAGAGGGTGATAGCGGAAAAGACGACAGGAAATCCGGCGACAAAGCAACCGATAAAGCCGCTGGCGGTGAGTCCGATAAGTCGGTTGGCGACCGGTCCGTTAATACGCCTGACGACCAGTCTGATGAGTCCGATGAGGTGGCTAAACAAGCGGCTGCCGAGGCCAAGAAACAGGCCGAAATAGCCAAACAGCAGGCCGAAATCGAAGCCGAGGTCGCTCGTTTCCAGCAAACGGTAATTCTGGGGAAATGGGAGGAGGTCGGATCGTACTTGAGCGATCTTTCTGAAGAACAGGGCTCCCAAGTCTACCAGCATCTGCTCACTGGCTTAACGGCAGTGCAACGATCACCTGGTGATGACCGTTTGCGGCAACTCCCGGCGATTGTTCAACCATCGCAAGTCGTGACTCCCGACGATTTCGTAGGGTTGGCCGATGCGGCACCAGGCGATCTGACCGAGACCCATATCAAATCGCTGTCCACCTTGCTGAACACGGCTAAGAACCGTGGTTACGTGTTGAATCAATTGGCACAACGGCTGAAAACGGGAACCAAAAATTTGGGGGGAAGCGATCCGGCAGCCAGACGTTTGGCGGCTCAGGTTTTTCTAGATTGCCAAGACGCCGATGCCGCGTTCGAGTTTTTACCTGCTTGGGATATCGACAATCCATCCTCCGATGCGTATGAATTGCGGTTGTTGGCTCGTTATTTCGATACCAAATATCAGGCAGAATTGAAACCGGTTTACTTGAAACAATCTTGGCAAGTCCACTTGGCCTTGCTCGATCATCAAGAACTGAGTGACCCAGAAAAGCAAACGCAGCGAGCTCAAATCTTGCGTCGCACCGTAGAGCTATCGACCTTAGTCGAACCGGAACTCGGGCAGCAGTGGTTGGAAGAAAGCTTTACCGAAAACTGGGAGCGAGGGATTCGAATATTGTCTATCTTGGGTTCAAAAACTGCCTCGGAAATGGCGACCTACATCAGCCAACCTGAGCAGCGGATTTCTGCGCTTAAATTGCAAAATAAAGCCGCCGAAATGTTACTGCAGGTCAATCCCGATCAAGCCAACCGGTGGAATGAAACGTTAACTCGATTGGCCGAGCAGTGGTTGCGGGAGGCCGAGATGAGTTTTTCATTGACACGAGACATGGTCGGCGGCATGAGTATGGATTTCGATCGCTATGGCAATATGTTTTACTTCGATGAAGATGACATGCGGTTTTCCATGCGGAACAATAATGGGGCTCGACAAATTCCCATTCGCGATTTGTTGGAAATCCGTCCAAGCGAAACTTGGATTTCGCAAATCAATCGCCAACTCCAGCCCCGCTTGGGTATGATTTTGGCTCGGCTCTATCTAAAAATCAACGAAGAAGAAAAAGCGTTCCCGTTTATTGAACGCCTGGCTCCCGATCAACCCAGAGAAGCATTGGAGTTGGTGCACGAATTTATCAAGACCTGGACGGCAAACCATGACCCCAATAATGAACGGCGTCGAGTCAACCCGTATATGTATATCTACGGGTACAATCAACAGGCGGAAGCAATTCCCCTGTCACGGGCGCGTCAAGAACGCAACTTGCAGTCTCTGGCCGGGTGGGTACAACGCATTCGGCAACTTCCCTTGGGCTCTGTCGACGAAACGTTGTTGGCTTCGGCCTTCACCACCTGTCATAGCAGCGCGGAAGTTTTTCGGGTCGATGCATTTCAAGCTGTTTTCGGTGAAATGGATAGCTTAAAACCAGAAACGGTCGCTGGCATGGCCGGCACCATGCGGAAGAATCTGGCCGGTGTCTGGCGGCAGGTACGAGTCCAACAGGCTTTCCAAACGAATCGTAAAGAACCTGAGATTCAGCAAGAAGTTCTTAAAGGTTATCAAGTTGCTCAACAAATCGTTACCGCTGCATTGGATAAATATCCTGGAAATTGGCAATTACAACTTGGGTTGGCGAATTTAGCATTTGATGAAATCGGATACCTGAGCCAAGTTCAACCGACTTCCGAGTTCGTCGAACGGCGAGACGCCATATTTCAGCGATTCCAACAAGCTGCGGACTCCTACCGTGACGTAGTGGCGACACTCGATGCAAAACAACAAACAACCGATCCCTTTGATTCTTGGTTTTATGCCGCACTCGGGTCGACTGAGCTGGGTCAAGTCTCCCATGAATCCGTGCCCGACGAAAAACAGTTTCCCAAAATTCTAGCAGCCATCAATAGTCTGCCGGGCGAAACTGCGGAATTCCATCTGGCGCGTTTTGCCAATAATTTATTCAGCCGTATTTCCTCCGTAAAACCTGACGTCAAGCACCGCTACCTGAGAGCCGGATTTCTAATTGTCG
>JBGTHU010000742.1:0-3082 GCA_041745975.1 Mariniblastus sp. | reverse complement strand
CTTAAATGTGAATATCATGAAAACCCCTTGTACGATTCGCTGGCCAGTCTGTTTACGATTCACAACATCGCCTATCAGGGTAGTTTTTGGCATTGGGACATGTTGTTAACGGGGCTCGATTGGCACCATTTCAGTTGGAGGGAGATGGAACACTACGGACGTCTGAATATGTTGAAGACCGGATTGGTGTTCGCCGATTCGATCAATACCGTCAGCCCGACCTATGCTCGTGAGATCCAGACTTCGGAACATGGCGCTGGAATGGACAGCGTGCTGCGGCACCGCGCCGATCGATTATCAGGAATTCTCAATGGAATCGACACGCAGGAATGGAATCCAGCCACCGACCGCTTTTTGGTTGCCAATTACTCCCCCCCCGTCTCGGTCGGAGACCTGCTAACTCAGGATTCGATCGACAATAAAAGCCGTTGCAAACAATGTTTACAGGAACGATCGAAATTGGCTGTCAACGGCGAAGTTCCCTTGATTGGAATTGTAGGTCGTTTGGCTTCGCAGAAGGGTTGGTCTTTGATTTTGCCCAACTTGAGAAGGTGGTTGGAACAAAGCGATTTACAATGGGTCATCTTAGGTTCAGGTGACCCACAGATCGAAAACGCTCTGGAGCAATTGCATCGGCAGTATCCCGGCAAGTTAGCCGTGTCGCTTGGCTTTTCTAATGAGATGGCCCATCAGATCGAGGCCGGCGCCGACATGTTCTTGATGCCCAGCGAATATGAACCGTGCGGCTTGAATCAAATGTACAGCATGGCGTATGGAACCATCCCCATTGTTCGACGGACAGGCGGATTGGCTGACACGGTTGTGCATGCGGACCGCGCATCGATTTTGAATCGCAGCGCAACGGGTTTTGTTTTCGATGAATACACTCCTCAAGCGTTGGAGTTTGCCATACGTACTGCCGAACATGTTTTTCGCTATCAACCTGACGTGTGGTTGCAAATGATGTCTACCGGAATGTCAAAGGACTGGTCTTGGCGACGCAGTGCGATGGAGTATGTTCGATTGTACCAAGAGACCGTCGAGCACGCACGTCACGCGTTGGTTCATTAACCGGTAATGATTTTGGTCGGAGGGAGCAACTGCCATGTCTGATCTTCGATATGACCCTGTATTTGACCAATGGATCGCGATTGCTCGCAATCGATTTGGGCGGCCGATGGAGTTGCGACAATCAGAAGCGGTTGAGCAACAGATCCTCTGTCCTTTTTGCATAGGAAACGAAGAAGAAACCCCGAAGCCTCGAGCGGTGTATTCGCTTGATGGTAGCCGAGCGGATACTGATGATGAGGGTTCACAGTGGGCGGTCCGCGTCGTCCCCAATAAGTTTCCCGCATTTAGTAACTTGGCTGGATGCGACCAACGTCCTGATCCTGAGTTATCTAAAACCACATCGGTTGGCCCCTATCAATTGACTTTGGCGGCGGGTGATCAAGAGGTGATCGTCTGTACTCCCCGACACGTAAACTCCCTCAGCGATCTTCATGACAACGAATTACAAGTTTGCTTTGCGGCAATGCAAGATCGGATTCGAGCCATGGAGGAGACGGTTGGAGTTTGTCATTCGATGTTGTTTCTCAATTGCGGTGCATCGGCGGGAGCCTCATTGAGCCACTTGCACGCCCAATTAATAGGTTCTCCCTTAGCCAGTGAAGAGCTATTAAGTCGAATTGAGCGGAATCGGATTCACCGATTGGAGTTCGGTGACTCGCTAATTGAATCGTGTGCTCGTTGGGAAGTCGATCAAAAACGTCGCTTGATTTATCAATCGGATCATTTTTCCGTGTTTTGTCCATTTGCGAGTCGAGTCCCTTTTCAGGTGTGGCTGGTACCGCGGCATGCCCAGCAAAAATTTTCCGAGGCTCCCGTCGAGATGCGGGAAGAACTCGCCCGTAGTTGCCGGTGGTTGATTGAGAAAATGGAATCGATGGTCGAACACCCCGCTTATAACATGATGCTGCACCAAGCCCCCGCTTCCCAATCTCAATACGACCATTGGTTTTTTGAAATCATGCCCCGCTTGACTCATCAAGCCGGCTATGAACAGGGGACTGGGATTTGGGTGAATCCTGTCTCTCCCGAGACGTCAGCCCGTCGATTGCAATTGAGATGAGCCCTCCGATCGGCTTTTACTCCGCTTAATTCCTCTGCAAGGTTACCAATGTATTTTCCGGTCGTCAAAAGTCATTTTATCCGGATTGGGTTGGCTCTTTCGGTTGGATCGTCTGGGAAGTTTTAATCTTCTTTTTCTTTTCTTCTAATCGCCTTGGTTCGTCTGTTAAAAACGGAGAAATTAGGTAAATTGATAATTCAAAGATGAGTCAGAGGGATTTCCAATCGTCATCCGAGTTTTGACTGATAGTGCTCTCTTCCTGCCGAAAAAGAATACGAGGGAGATATTTCAGTGAATGATGGAACGTTTAGGCGATTGGCGATTAGAAATTCTGCGCCCCAAAAGTAACCGTGGAGTTCCCCGATGCGTTTATTCACGAACGCGTATTTCCAAGTCGCGTTCATTAATGGTAAATTTATATTTCGAACTTCCCTCAGCAATCGACAGTCACAAAATTAAATTAATATAGATCCATAGCATGAATCAGCCCAAAATTCGACTTTGCTTAGTGTTGCACAATCACCAACCTGTGGGGAACTTTGACAATGTCATTGAGGGAGCTTTCCAGGATAGCTATCTTCCGTTCCTAGATTTGTTTGAAAGTTTTGAAGCACTCAAAATTTCGCTGCACACCAGCGGCCCTCTAATGATGTGGCTTCAGCAAAATCATCCCGAGTATCTCGCTCGACTGGCTCAACTAGTGGAATCAGGTCGGATCGAAATCATTGGCGGAGCGTTTTACGAGCCCATTTTAACCATGATTCCTCACCGTGATCGTGTTGGACAGATTCAACGGTTTTCGGCTTGGTTGAAAGACCATCTCAGTTCGGAGATTCACGGAATGTGGATGCCAGAACGTGTTTGGGAGTCGAATTTAGTGACGGCGCTAAGTGAGGCGAATATAAAGTACACCGTGCTGGATGATTTTCATTTTCGGCGAGCAGGACTGAC
>JBGTHU010000741.1:0-4986 GCA_041745975.1 Mariniblastus sp. | reverse complement strand
CGGACTTGTCACAATCAATTCCTTAGAGACTAAAAGAGAATTGTCTACCACCTGGTTACTATTATTTAAAGCGGCCTGGCAATTGGGATTGTCCGCAGGACATTTTTCAATAAGATTTACTGTTACAGGGATTGCAGTAACTGGTAACTGTACTTGTCCAACCCACAGGCAAGTAAAAACACTCAAACTTATGATCAAATGTGTCTATTGAGCCAGCAGCTGTTTTTCTAAGTTTTTCGAATTTGTAGTTTTTCGACTTACAAGGTTTCAACACCGTCGCTGACTGAACCTGAAATGTCACCGTCTCCCTAGCCGATAAACTAGCGTTGATCGAAACACTTGCGTTCGCCACGGCTTTAGTGTTTGCGAAGAGCGCTCCGGCCGCCGCTTCAACAGATCCGCCTAAAGTGATGCTACCCCCCACAGAACAAGAATGCTCTACTGCCCTTTCGACACTTATCTTAACGTCGACATCCTCGCAGGCGCCATTGCCATGCGTATGATCATAAAAGACATACCAATCCTCGTCGACCAAATTAGCCAACGATTCGGTCGGCCCTACTTCAATTCCCAAGAACCACCATTCATTGTCGGCTCCGTGCCTGCCAGCTGGATGAAGGTGACAGATGTGCGATACCGAATTCCCACCAAGGGGGGGTGCCTGCTGTTGAGCGGAAGCTGAATGGAAGGAAATCAGACCAGCACAAAACAAAGTAAAACAGCCTAAACAAGCTTTCATTCGTATTCTCCTTAGAAAGTACGATTGACAAAGAAATTAACAAACTTAATAGATGTGCAAAACAACGCAAGATTGATGTGACTGTTTACACACACTAACCTTTTCTAATAAATAATTTTTCATTGTCAATGGGGCGATTCGGAATTTAACGATTTTTTTGTACAAGCTTTGTCCGCGAGGGTCTGCTGGATTTTTGAGGGGTTTGCCGGAATTTTCGGCTCAAAACCTAGCAGTAGGTTTTCTCATTCCCCGGCCCCTTTTTTCGTTATGGACCACTCCGTCGTCGGAAAATCGGATTTCCGTCTGCCGTTTGGGGCATCCCATTTTCTTTGTAAGGATTTCGAAACTTGTTTCCATATTTTCCTCGACATTTTTCGCAGCATCTTAAGGCCTTGTTCCCAGCTTGTTCGTTATAAAAAAAGAAAGAAAATCCTCCGCTCAACCGGGACGAGCTCGGTAGGGGCCTTGTCTGTTTGCTACCTTTCCCTGCCTGCTCCCCACCGAGATAAACTCGAATACCGCAAGGTTAAGGCAAAAGTGCTTGTTTTTCTTGGTCTCGGGGGCGTTTCAATTTTTCATACTTGCTGTTTCGGCGTTTTACTTTGCGTGGTTCACTGGGTCGAGAACGTTTGCGTAGCGGCGCGTGCGCAATAGACCATAGCAGCCATGCTGTATCGTTGATCTCGCGGCCATCCTGTCCCAATTGTAGCCACGAGTCTTTGGCGTTCTTAAAGCTTAGGTCACGCGGCTTGCAATCGGCAATTTTCGCGGCGTCGCAGATTGTTACTCGAACTAAGTTGTAAGCCAAAAAATAGACCATCAGTTCTCGCTCAAGCATCTCCGGCGTGTGGCAACTTAACCAGTTCATTCCCATCACCGTTTTGATACTTTTGATATCCAGTTCGCATTCCCAGCGATACTTATACAGTTGAGCAATCGCTTCGGCTGGGTACAGTTCTTGGTCAAGCACCGTGGTCACGACCGTCACTTCAGATTTACGACCGTTGACAAGGTAGCGAATCTTGCGCACGGCCATCTTCTCGGGCAGCTGTTCCCGCTTGCGATGTTTGTTCAGAAGCGTGATGACCTCCTTGCATCCGCGATTGTTCGACAGAACTTGTTGCACGAACAACGAAATCGTTACTGGGACGCTATACACACGAGTTGGGCTTCCTTGCTTGAGTGGGATGTTTGGAATCAAACCATAAGCGCAGGGAAGCCCTTTTGTGTCCAGATCAATCCGAATTTAAAGCCATAAATCCTTAACCTTGCGGTATTCGAGTTTATCTCGGTGGAAGGAGGATTAGTCACTAAAAGAGTCAGATTTACCAGTTCAAAACGCCGTGACCGCTTACCAAAAAACGCTGCTTTTCTCCGTGGTAGCCATTGAATATCCGGCAAAATGATCATTCGTTTCCCCACTATTTTGGTTTGGCGAAAACGAATCGATTGAGGTAATTCGGATTCAAACACAACTTTCTTTTTATCGGCTAAGCCGCCAGATCGATAGAGAATCTTAACTCGATCTTACCTCTCACTGGGATGCTCGATGGGAAATACAAATTCCCTCACCCCCCGTCCCCTACTCCCCCAAAATTCGGAGAAAAATTGATTCCGATGGCGGAGTTTTAGCGTCCGAATTTTCAGGGCGAGGGGGAGCCCGTGGATACTACCGACTCCTATCTGTAACCTGGCGACAGGGGACAACGTCAATCTAATTGGGGAAGCGAAAAATAAAAATTGTAACTGCTCACGAAGTTGTGGTTTATCTCGTTGGAAGCCCGATGGGTTTCTCGTTCCCAGGCTCTGAATTGGCCGGTATTTTTTTGTGTTTGGTATGTGGTTTTGTGTGGAGACGGTCTGTGCGGTTGGGCCCCCCTCGCCTCGTAAATTCGGACGAAGACGATTTGTCTTCGAGATCAAACGCAATCCGAATTTACGAGGAGTAGGGGGATGGGGGTGAGGAGCAAAAAACGCTGCTTTTCTCCGTGAAGCCACTCGATGTTTCGCATTGGCAAATCGTTGTCTCGGCAGAAGCCTCGATCTCCCAACAAATTTCGTCGATTTTGTGAGGTGATGAAAATCTCTGAACGATTACAAAAATTGGTAACACCTCAGCGGAATAAAGTAGATCGGTAGCCGTCGCAAATTTTGCGGAAAAAGTTCGCAAAACTCTGAGCTTTTTCTATCACAAATTCGCTTTGGCTCCCAGTTAAACGACTTCTCGCTTCAGTCGGCTGAAGTGTTACGAAAATTTTATATCTTTCGCTTTCGATGATACCTCTCCAAAGTTCCACCGTAACAGTGGATGGAGTGGATGGTTTGATTCGAATGGTTCATACTTTCGTGCTGAGTAATTGATTGCCGCATTGTTCAAAATGAGTCCTGAGGGGATCTGAGGGTTAACGGTAGGCTGATTTATTGGTATAACAATGAAATTAAATTTAGTTCATTGAGAGGGGCGGCGAATCAATATTTATCACTTGAAAAAGAGGGCGAGTACTTTTTAGACTCGTTTTTAGAATCGTGAATTTTTTGACTTCCGTTCGCCTGAAACTCGGTTTCTGCCAGCGGCCACATTGTGTATGAAAAATTACAATTTGGCCTGGTTTTTGACGACATGAATTAGAGTGAACGGTTGCAATTAAACAACAGATTGGATCAAAAATGAGTTCATGGCCCGTGGGTGTTTTTACCAGCATCGATGCAGGTTTAGGAGTCGATTTGGATGTCGCTCGAGAGTTGGGAATTCCGACGATTCAAATTCACGCGCCCCACGTGGGGAATCGGACTCCTGAAGTGGCTCGGCAAATTCTGAAGCGGCTGGCTCCTTATCAAATTGCCATCACAGCGGTTTTCGGCGGATTTGATGGAGAGAGTTATGCCGACATCCCCACAGTTGAGCGAACGATTGGTTTGGTGCCGGCCGAAACCCGTTCCCAGCGGCTTGCCGAGATGAAAGAGATTTCTGACTTTGCCCGTGAATTGGGATGCGGCGTGATTGCCTTGCACTTAGGCTTTGTTCCCCACGACACCCAGTCCTCCTGCTATCAGGAGGTCGTGACGGTCACGCGAGAATTATGTCACCACGCAGCCCAACACGGTCAAGCGGTTCATTTGGAGACCGGTCAAGAAACGGCAGCCGCGTTAGTGCAATTCATTGATGATACTCAAGTCGATAATTTGTTTGTCAATTTCGATCCGGCCAACATGATCCTCTACGGCACGGGAGAACCGATTCCGGCCCTCAAGACTTTGGGAGATCGAGTTCGCAGTGTCCACTTCAAAGACGCCACGTGGTCGGGCCAGCCGGGAATTGAATGGGGGCAAGAGGTTCCTTTAGGAGCAGGTCAAGTCGATATCGAATCTTATATGCAAACGTTAAAAGAGATCGGCTATCATGGTCCGCTGACCATCGAAAGGGAAATCCCTCAAGAACCCGAACGGCAAAAAAGCGAAATCGGTCATGCGGTAGGTTTGATAGAAAAACTCAAAGCGCAAATCCTATAGCAGATGGCATAATGCGAGATCCGATTGAGTGGCGGCGAATAATTTTAGGCATCATCGCCGTAGTGGCCTTGATGGTCGGCGGCCTGATTTACGTTACCAATCCAGCGGCATCTCAAGGGTTTGCTGGTATTTTGGTGAGGTTGGGGCTGGTGCTGGGCGCGTTTTGGCTGGCTTGGCCTCAAATGCAGACCTTGGGTCCATCGCAATCGCTGCCCGTTGTTTCGCTGTTTGTGGCACTATTATTGGTGGCGGTAATCCGTCCCCGTTTGTTTTTTCTGGCATTTATCCTGGTGGTGATAGGATTCGTCTTAAACTGGGGGTTACGCTGGTTGAGCGCGATGAGTGATGTTAAAATTCAAGGAAAGAAGAATCACCGAGGTAAATGATTTTTGCTCGGGTGCCATGGCCACTAATTGCCGGTTACCATTTTTGTGTTTTCAATCCCAGCTTGGTTTAAGTGGGAGCCAGGCGGCTGCAAACCCCACGTAAAAATTGATGAATTATTTTCAGATGAGTTTGACATGACTTCAAATCGTATTCGATTACTCCTTGGAATCAAATTATTTTCTTTTTCACTGGGCCTGTGGATCATCATTTGGCAGGCGACTCATCCGATTGATTCCTTGTGGGCTGCCCAAGATACAAATGAACAATGGAGTAGCCAAAATTCCGATCGATCGAAGGCCCATCCGCTCACACAGACCGAATCGGCGACAACGGACCCCGAAGAGAAATTT
>JBGTHU010000740.1:0-9886 GCA_041745975.1 Mariniblastus sp. | reverse complement strand
CGATGACAATACGATGTCGATCTGCCGCCTCGATCGTTTGTTCTTGATCCAGAATAATCGTTTTGTGAGCTTCAATGGCCAGCACCTTACCACCGGCTTGATGGAGTGTTTCAATCGTACCGACGCCGACAGTAGGAACATCAAAACGCATATCTTGATTCGGCTTGGCGACCTTGACAACGGTAAATCCGGATTGGCATAACGTGCCGGCTCGTCGGATGCACTCGTCCGTTCCCTCGATCGCTTCGACCGCCATCACGGCTTGGTTTTTAACCGCCACCGATTGACCAATATCCAACCGACCCATTTCTTTGGCCATCGACCAACCGAATTGGATATCTTTCCATTGTGATGCGGAGGGGTGTTGTCGAGTCAATATTCCAGGACGAACCAGCAACTCGGGTGCATAATCGGTCGCGGGCATAAAACGGACTCCATGCTGATCATATAAATCGGTTACCATCCCCAACAGAGTATCATCGCGACGATCGGTTCTCTTGGTGATTAAAGTTGGGTAAAAGTGTCTAATGGTAGTTAAGTCAGGCAAATGTTGCAACCAAGCCCATGGCTGAAAGATTTGCACTTTGAATATCTTACCTGCCATGGTCGCTTCTTCAATCCCATTTTTGCGAAGATAGCGTAGTTGGGCTCCCATACTTCCCAAACCGAATACTCGAAAATCGTCAGCTATCTGTTGCAACTGTCGACTGGCATGATCCTTTATCGCCACGCAATAAACTTGGTGACCTTGCTTTTTCAGGGACTGGCAAACTCGAATCGGAAAATCTCCCCAACCGGCGACAAGGCCAATTTTTCGGGGACAATTGGGGATGATAGACGCCGAATCCTTTTCTAGATCGGATATCGAATCTTTATCGCAAGGTAGTTTTGGCTGAGGCTGAGATGACAAATTGAATTTCATATGATTTCCAGTGATCCCTTCGGATGAACAGGAAAACCCGAATTGAACTTTACTTTCTCAAGCCGCATAAGTTTGAGGGACCGACACTGAAGTGGAAAGCGTTTCGACTTCAACGGGTTGATCGACCATTTTGTGGCACGGGCCTGATGTCAGGGATTCTGCCGCCGGCGCCGTCGCCGGAACGTTCCCCGATGTTGTCATTTCTGTGGTCGAATCCGCAACTGGTGTCAGTGACTGGACTTGTTGTTGCAGTACAGCAACTAACTTTGCCAGCTCTCGCACTTGCTTCCGCATTTCCGGAATGCGGGGCCGATTGGCCTGGAATTGCATTTCTTCTTTGAGTGGTCGCGCAGGACTGCCAAAGACCTGTTGATCGGTGGCCACATCATGCATCAATCCTGACTGAGCGCCAATGCGAACGCGATCGCCCAACTTCAAGTGGTCGGCCAATCCAACCTGCCCTCCCATTATCACATGGCTTCCCGTTTCGCAACTTCCCGCAATTCCGACTTGGGAACACAACAGATTATCCTGACCTATTTTGCAATTGTGTCCGACCATGACCAAATTATCTAATTTCGAGCCGCGACCAATCACCGTCGAATCATACGTGCCGCGATCGATGGTAGTATTCGCTCCAATTTCGACATCCTCCTCAATAATTACATTTCCCAATTGAGGGCCCATCTGATGTCTGCCATCTTGAAAACGATATCCAAATCCCAACCCGCCCAGTACCACATTGGCTTGCAAAATCACTCGATGTCCCACCAGGGTGTTTTCGTACAGAACAGCTCCAGGATAAATAGTAACGTCCTGACCTATGTGACAATTTTCCATGATCGTGACATTGGGAAAAACAGTCGTTCCATCACCAATCGAAACACCGTCCAAGATGACCGCACCGGGATGTATGCAAACGTTGCTTCCAATCTGAGCGGTGGGAGAGATCGTTGCCAAAGGACTAATTGATCGATTTGTACGAGAGACCGACGGACGGAATAATTGTACAATTTTTTCAAATGCAATCTCCGGATTAGGCACTTGAATTCCCGACTTTGCGGCGGGAGCCAGTTCCAACGGGAGTATCGCTGCAGTCGAATAACCAGCCTCAAATTTCTTCAGGTAGTGATCGGACGTGACTAGCATTAAGTGGCCATTGCGACCGTCACCGCACGTCGTTATCCCTTTGATATTTACATGCGGGTCGCCAATGACGAACCCACCGACCAGTTCCGCCAGTTCAATTAATTGCCGCATGAGTCAGGCTTCCTTTCCTGAAAAAGAAATAGGATGGGCAGGGCTGTTGATTTGTTTACTTAATATGGGTCTTAATTGCGGACGACTGCTGAAACTTGCAAGCAATGCGCATTTACATCAATATTATCTTGGATCGCAATATAAGTAAAAACAGTGGGAAATCGCTAGTCCGATTTCCCAAACATATGCTAGCACACCTTAATTTTTTGGTCGATTCGATGGACTCGTCGCAGATACTGAGCCCAAGATTATATTTCCAAAGGGATTTACTTGATTGGGGCTGATAAGCAGCGTGCCACCCTGCACCACAAACATGACGGGAGGAAGTTCGAAGACGCTCTTAGGAATAGTCCCGACATAACTTCTTGATTTTAGCGATACGGCGCGAGGCGTCCACGGTAACAAAAACCGGAGGGATCGCTTCCTTCCACAACCGCTGGAACACGTAACGCGATGGCTAGTCACTGTTTTGGCCGGAACCTCAACCTCCCTTACAAGCCGTGAACGGTTACAAAAAATTAAGAATCAAACGGTATCTGAATCAGGCCAATATTGGGGAAACATCTCCGCGTCGGAGTTATCGTAGGGTTGGAGTTGGTCAAACCAGGTTGCTTTCGGATCGAACTTGGCAAAGAATGGACGCCTTACCAACTCCGGCCTACGGCACTGCAAATACTCCAGCATAAACGCGGTATCCGCACCCATGTTGCGGACTCCTAAAACATGCACTTTCCCCGGACAAGCCGACATGCTGGGACCTCGCACGGTACACGACAAACCGATTGTTGCGAAAGGGCAACACATTACCCACCACTTAGATCGACTCACGCAGTTGGCTATCAAGCGAGCGTTACTGGGGTATCCAATCCACGTTGGACAACGTAATCGGTTGAAAGCGTTCGGCTTTAGCCAGTTCTCGATTCATGGATGTGTTCCTTTCGATAAGCCCTAAACTATCGACCATTCCCAAACAGCGGAGATCAAAAACGTAAGAGCGATTGCCTAGCCCTTAAATCTACGTTCTAATTCAAATTCATTGCAGCGTTTCTGAGCCCGCATGCTATTTTGTCATGTTAAGCAAAAACTAAATGTCACCGAGATTTGGTTGAGTTTTACCAATCAGGGCGATTTTTAGACGGTAATTATAGTGGAAAGCAAAGTCAACCCAAAGCCATACATCATAAAATCAAAGATAGGCATAACTTGGGAAATGGGGCTAAATGACCGAAATCACGCACACTGCATCAAATGACTGCAATGTTGCCGGTTTCTTTTAGCCGACAAGTCGAATCGAAATGTTTTGAAAAAAATGGCAAAACGAAAACAACAGAAAGCCGCAATTAGTCGACCTCGGAGGGACTTACCGCGAGCGGTTGCTGTAAACCGACAGGCATATCGATCAATTTCATCATCCGAACTTTTGGCGGTATCGTTTCTCTCCCTTATTTGCCTCGGAACGTTGGGTTTTCGATTCCTGCCTGGACTTTATGTTGGCGATCCCTTGGGTTGGCAAGATTCATTATTCACGGCCACCAGTGCAATTTGTATCACTGGATTAGTTGTCGTTGACACCGGTACTTACTTCACGTTTTGGGGCCAGCTTTACTTATTGTTATTGATTCAAATTGGCGGCCTGGGGATATTGACACTTGCCAGTGTGATCATTACTTCCTTGGGCGCTAAACCATCAATCAACACTGAAATCGTAATGGAAGGTCGTCCGGCGACACTATCAAAATTTCCGATTCGTCATCTTGTCTACGACATTTTCAAATTTACCCTCATTTTTGAGTTGCTTGGAGGCGTTGCGTTATATGTCTGCTGGGCACCGAACTTAGGTTGGAAAGAGGCGGTTTGGCCATCGATTTTTCATTCGGTGAGTGCGTTTTGCAATGCTGGATTTTCAACCAATTCGGATTCGCTGATGTCGCATGCAAATTCACCGATGCCAATCATGATAATTTCCCTACTGGTGGTTTGCGGTGGCATCGGATTCATAACCATCGAGGAGATCTATCGACGATATTTTGATCGTCGCAAGAAACAGATACCACGGATCTCAATTCATTCGCGGATCGTACTGGTTGGAACCGCCCTTTTGTTGTTTGCTCCTCCGTTTGCATTTGCTGTTTTCGAATGGCAGGCTTCTTTTTCCAACATGCCCGTTACTGATAAAATTGCCAATTCGATTTTCTTAGCGGTAACCCCTCGAACGGCCGGTTTTAATACAATCGATTATGGTTTAGCATCTGATTCAACGATTCTGTTGACGATGATCTTGATGGCGATTGGAGGATCACCTGGTTCTCTGGCGGGTGGCATGAAGATCACGACCTTCATGTTGTTGGGGTTGATGGCGTGGTCAAAATTAAAAGGGCACTCGATGGTCGTATTTGGTGACCGATCAATTGTTGACAAATCAATTAAGCAAGCCATCGGAGTGTTTGTGATCATGACGGCCCTCATGGTGACCAGCATTTTTATGTTGCAGTTAGTGGCCGATCCATTGGGACGAGATGGCAAGATGCTTTATCGAATTTTTGAAGTGGTCAGCGCAATCAACACCGTTGGCTTGTCCATGGGAATCACGGATCAATTACCCGCCCTTGGTAAATTGTACTTAGTTTTTATTATGTTCATAGGTAGAATCGGCCCGCTAGGTTTATTCGCAGCGTTCGAATCTCGTTTCTCGGATCGAAGAGACTATCGTTTCGCAAGTGAAGAAGTAATTATTGGTTAATCTTTTCAATGAGCAGATACTTAAAGCGTTTTATTGTAATTGGACTGGGTAACTTCGGGTTTTCATTGTGTCAAAAACTGGCACAACTGGGGCATGAAGTGATCGCGGTTGACTTGGATGAGTATGCGATTGATCGTATTGGAAAATTAATTTCGCGGGCCGCCGTGGCCGATGGGACCGACGTCGAAGTTTTGCGAAAATTAGGAGTCGATTCGGCGGATGCCGCGGTGGTATCCACGGGTGACGATATCACTTCCAGTATTCTTGCCGTGATGGCGTTGCACGATTTAAAGATCCGTGAAATTTACTCGAAGGTAATTTCAATGGATCACGCGCGAGTGATGGAAAAAATCGGAATTACTCAAACCATCTTTCCAGAAAGGGACACTGCCTTGGCCTTGGCTGCTCGAATCAGTGGGCGCGCGCTCCTTAAATATTTTGCTTTAGGGAAGAATTTTAGCGTTCAAGAAATGGGAATACCCGAAAGCTGGACGGGCCAATCCATTGGTGATTTGCATGTAAGGCAAACTCACA
The DNA here is from genome assembly GCA_041745975.1 of Mariniblastus sp. Taxonomy (GTDB): domain Bacteria; phylum Planctomycetota; class Planctomycetia; order Pirellulales; family Pirellulaceae; genus Mariniblastus. Next base: position 4,430 of record JBGTHU010000740.1, on the reverse strand, counting down.
ACGTGACCATCATTGCAATTCATGACATTTTAACCGATCAGTTTTTTGATACGCCAGGCCCCGATTATCGACTAAAAGAGTCCGACACTTTGTTTGTCGCCGGTGCCAATAGTGCGCTCGCTAAAATTGCAACCCTTGAGTGATTCCATTTCCGTTGTAGAATCACGTTTTTCGAGTTTTTCTAACTGTGATAGGAGATTTCATTATGCCGCGTCCGTTGAGAGTAGCCATGGTCGGTTTGGGCTTTGGAGCCGAGTTCATTCCCATTTACCATGCCCATCCCGCCGCCGAGGTGATAGCGATCTGTCGTCGAAATCAACAGAATCTGAATGAAATAGGTGATCGGTTTGGGATCGAGCGGCGATATACCGAATTCGCTGATGTGCTGGCCGATCCACAAGTCGATTTTGTCCATATCAATAGCCCAATTCCCGATCATGGTTGGATGACGCTGGCCGCACTCGATGCGGGGAAGCATGTCGTCTGTACCGTGCCTATGTCCACTAGCATCGAAGAGTGTCAGCGGATCGTAGAAAAAGTACAGCAAACGGGACTGAAATACATGATGGCAGAAACCGTTGTTTACAGTCGCGAGTTTCTGTATCTGAAAGAACTTTATCAACAAGGGGAACTTGGCAAGATTCAATATCTTGCCGCCTCTCACCCACAAGATATGGATGGCTGGCCCGATTACTGGGAACGAATGATCCCCATGCACTACGCGACCCACGTCGTCAGTCCCGTGTTGGGATTGGTCGACCGAGCCGCCGAATACGTGTCCTGTTTCGGTTCGGGTACTGTCCGCGACGACATCCAGCAAAAATCGGGTAACCAATTTGCGGTCGAATCCTGCCATATCAAATTATTGGACTCCGATCTGGCGGCTCACGTCTGGCGTTTCCTGTACGACACCGCCAGGCAGTATCGGGAAAGCATCGACGTTTATGGCTCGAAAAAATCATTCGAATGGACGCTCAGAGAGGGCGAAAAACATGTGATGCACACCGCCAAAAAACCAGAATCGGAAATTGCTCAACTGATCGACGTACCCGATTTCGCCCATCTGTTGCCCGCTCCGATTCAAAAGTTCACTCAGTCAATCGAAGATGCCGACCACTTGTCGTTTGTACAAGGGGGCGGCCATGGTGGGTCTCATCCGCACATGGTGCATGAGTTTCTCACAGCGCTCAGCGAAGATCGCGACCCGTGGCCCAATGCGGTGACCAGTGCCAATTGGACTTGCGTGGGACTGTGTGCCCATCAGTCCGCTCTGCAGCATGGGCAAATCGTGAATTTGCCCGAGTTTACCTTGCCAAAATAATTTTTGAATACCAGCATGTCGATCCAGCGGGCCCCATTCCGCAAACGAAATGGAAACCGATCAAGGTTGTGTCAGCCTGTTGACATTTGCTTCGAATGTAACCGTTCACGGGTCGTATGGGAGGTGGAGGCTCCTGCCGAAACAATAACGAGCCAACGTGTTACATTAACGAAGATTTGTCTCGGTAGTGGCCTCGACCTCCCTGCAAAATTCGCGGATTTTGTGAGGTGCTGGGTATCCGTGAACGGTTACCTTCGAATTAGGCGAACCGACGTGAGAAATTTAGGCTTAATTGCCTTATTGCCATAGGGCCATATGGCCTTATGCTCGTCCCGTTCAACGCGACCTAATCAAAGCCGTAAACAGTTTATGCAATCCGTTTACGAAAACAGGGCGATTTCACAAGTGAAATCGCCCTGTTAATTTCTAATCACCTCAATCGATTTAGGTGTTGTTGAAGGCTCAATCTACCGCAGTATTGATTTTCCAGGAGCGCTTATCGAGGAGCCATACCTGGTGGTACCGGAGCCACTCCCGAAGGATACATTGGCTGTTGATTCGGGAAGCTGTTGTTATAGCCGTTGAAGTAGGAATCACCAGGCGCCTGATTACGCATGTCGCCGCCGTAGCCCCCTGCGCCGCCCAAGCCGCTGCTACCTCCAAAGACACCGCTGGAGTCGCCGTAGAACGCTTTTTCGAACAATCGGTTCGATTGGGTGGTAATATGTCGCAAGTCTTTGGAAAACTCACTCATAATAAAACCACTGCCCAAACGAGTCCGTTCTTGCTGACCAAGGCAGTTGGCAGCCCAATCCTCAAATGATTGGAATCGTGAGCGACAGATTCCGGTTCCCTCACAAGCTGCACACCCGCTTCCTTCACATTGCTCACAAAATTGGTTGTCCTTTTCTTGTCGTCGATCACGCGACGCCAACAAATTACGCTGATAGGCCATTTCGATGGCATAATTATTCAACCAACCAACGGTATCGACAGATACCATAGTGAAATCGAAAGGAAACGGTTCCGTCTCGTCCAATTCCACAACCTCTCCGTCTTCGTTCATGGTCAAGGTTGATTCGTTGTCCGCCACGTCAACTCCGATCAATCCCATCCCATCGATACCTGCTGTCGCCAACCCATATTGGCCGACCGCAACTTGAGGGAAATAGAACACGCCGAAGTTGTCCACATCCGTGGCAGCAACTACATCGTCATTTTTCAGCAGCATGACTCGGGTTGAACGAACATCGACTGGTCGTCCCGTTGCTGGATTGAGTTGGTGAACTCGTCCCAACATTCCGCCAGACCGAGTCCGTGTGACTTTCGCCGAATCAATCGAAGTCGCCGGCAAAGTCGCTGGTGCAAATTTAGATAAACCGCGAACACCCATTAGACTAACCGGGTCATCTGGCCCTTCGCCGTAATCATATCGTCCATAGACTCGAAAACTGGTATTGGGCGCGAAGTGCTGAATGAAATCGGTATTGATTGTAGTAGAGTTCTGAAAAGCCGAAACACGAATCGATGTAGGAACACTCTGCCGCAAATCTTGCTCGTAGTCCAAAATATTGAATCCAAATGCAAAAAACGCTTTCGCAGCCCATCCGACCAACGCGTGCGGACCTTCCGTCAGATTGTTGAACTCGAATCGTCCATCGGATGACACAATCGTCTCTTTAACAATTCGCCCTTTGTGTAAAAGATAGACCGTCATGTCGGTAACATCGGCTTCTCCGATCGGCAACACCTGGCCACTCAGACCTCCATTCAAATCCAGCATCACCCAGTTGGCCCGCAAAACGTTGGACAATCGTCGACCATCGTCAGATCGCCCCGCCTGTTGCCAACCGGCAAATCGGTCTCGCACCACTACCTTTTGACCGGGTTGGTCAGTGACATCGATAGGCATCTCAAAAGGAATCGGTCGGCGAGCCGGTTCAACAGGTCGGACGACAGGAGGTTGATCCTGCGCCGGGCGGACGGGAGCCTCTTGCTGCTCCAAACCCGGAAGGTCAAATGGATCTTGCGCCGCTGGCAATATTCCAATCGTGGTCAGTGCCAACAAGCAGGTGGCGACATAGCTGATTCGTGTCAATTTCATGGTACGTTGGGGAGGTTGGTTGGAACAGGCTCGCCCGCTCCAACATGCCAAATTGAATTTTCTAAGATTGACTCTTTGTAACATCTCATCGTTATGTAGTCTGACGATACTCGATTTGGCGCGAATGCGATTTTCGAGACTCAAAGACTTGATCTTGCAATCGACGAACGGACAACGCGGTGATCAGAAAACGTATTGGAAGTCCGGTGATGCCGATTATCAGGTAACGATTAAGTGGGTCATTCCATAAAAATTAATTACACTCAATTTAAATCATTTCAGCAGGCTAGAAGCTACCCACGGCTTGTCTCTGGAGGCTGTCGTTACGCCTTGCGTTGAAGATTAAAAACCGTAATTTCGGGGGGGCAGTTCAAACGGACAGGCAGAGTATGCCCCAACCCTCGAGAAATGAAAAGTTGGCGTTGAGGATCGAGATCAAAGAATCCCGACGTGTAACGACGGTTACTGACAGGCAAAATCGGAGGGGGCAAGAAAGGAGGTTTGCACTGGCCACCATGAGTATGCCCCGCCAAAATGATACCCTTAAAATCGCCCCATTCGGCATGATCGCAAACATCAGGATTGTGGCACAGACAAATCGCAGGCTGAATCCCATCCGCCGTTGCCAACAATTCATTCGCTTCATAGCGAGGCGACCAGAAATCATCCAAGCCAAAAACCTGCAACCCATCTATTTCGATCCGCTGGTTCCGTAGCATCTGGATATTATACTTGGCCGCTTGATCAGCAATACGGTTGGCGTTTTGTTCGTCTGCATAACCGAAACCGAAATCATGGTTGCCCAAGCACCCCAATGTTACCATGGTGGCTGGTTCAAGAACTGTCAACACTTCCGTCAATTCTTGGCTAGTATTTTTCATATCAACGAAATCGCCGGTGATCACCAAGATGTCTGGCTCCAGTGAATTGACGGTTTCCAATGCGCGCTGTAAGTAGGACAACCGCGTTTGGCCGGCGTGCAAATCAGAAATATGAACCAATCGC
>JBGTHU010000739.1:0-10673 GCA_041745975.1 Mariniblastus sp. | reverse complement strand
TCGAGTGTCATACCAATTAAAAAAGTGACCCCGAAATCGCTCCATCCGCGATAGGGTCTGAAAAGTCCTCTCGGTTCGATAGAGAAATTTTGCGACAGAACAATAGCCAAAGTCAACAGCCGCCAGCTCCGCCAATAATCCCATGCCAATATTCGTCGGGCTGGTACGCGACGCAATGACAATGTCAGGTTTCTTTTGGATGTTGTCTGGAGGGAGCCAATGGTCCTGCTCGGTTACGAATTGCTCGAAATAACGCCACGTCTTGCGAGACAACTTTTCCAGGAAACGAGTTTGTTGGTCGGTTAAATGGATTTCAGCTTTTGGAATCGGTTGGCTCAACCACCACGCAATGATCGGCGATGCTCCCCAGGCAATCAACCACACCCCCGCGAAAACCAACACAAAGGGGGCGACAACAGCCAGCACCGCAGCGGCAACCAATGCGACCAGGGGCGGGATGAACATCACCCGAAGCGTACCAGGCAAGTTTTCATTTGATCCACGTTCGGTATCGCTGGCTGTTTTCCACTCGAGCAAGCGGCGTCGGGTCAAGCTGACACGCACGAGGGATCGCACGATCGCATCGAGGTTGGTGTAAGCTTCATAGGGAAGGAAGATCAGCGTCAACACGTTTTGTACCAGCGGTCTTTTCAACGACTCCAGCGTCACTCGCCAATGCATACCCCAGGGCAAATCGACGGGCTTGAAAAATAAATGGGATAACGCATCCAGTAACGTCGGCAGCACGACGACACTGACCACAAACAGCAACGACATCAAGGCCGCCATAGGGGAAATGGCCCACGAGGCGAACAGCACCATCAAAGCCGCCAAGGGGAACAAGCTGCGACGCAAGTTGTCAAATATTTTCCAACGCGAAATCATCGAAATTGGATTGCCGGTACGTTTTCCCGACCGACTGCGCACCCAAGGGAGCAACCAAGCGGCAATTTGCCAGTCCCCGCGGATCCAGCGGTGCCGTCGGGCAATATCTGCCAGGTAGCTCGATGGATGTTCTTCATAGAGAGTCACATCACTCAGCAATCCTGCGCGACAATATGCACCCTCGATCAAATCGTGGCTGAGGATCGTATTTTCGGGGAGGCTTGAGCAGCATCGCTCAAAAAAATCGACATCGTAAATTCCCTTGCCAATGAACGAACCCTCGGCAAACAAATCTTGATAGACATCCGAAACGACTCGGGTATAAGGATCAATCCCAGTATCTCCAGAAAAAAGTTGCGCAAAGCGCGATCGACGCGTGCAGTTCAGGCTGACCTCGACTCGTGGCTGCAGAATGGTGTAGCCGTCAACAACTCGGTTTCGTTGGGGATCGAAGACCGGTCGGTTCAGAGGATGCGCCATTGCGGAGATCATTTGTCGCGCTGAATCACGAGGCAATTGAGTGTCCGTGTCCAAGGTGATTACGAATCGCACCTGCTGCAGATTCGATTTTTCACCCACGACGTCGGCGAAGCGATCGGAAGCACCGCGCAACATAGCATTCAGATCGGCTAACTTGCCCCGTTTGCGCTCGTAACCCATCCACACCCCTTCCTGGTCATTCCAACGACGGGCACGATGGAACAAATAGAAAATATCGGATCGATCGTGAGCGTATTTCTGATTCAATTCTTGGATTCCCTCGCGTACCCGCGACACCAACTGGGCATCGCCTTCTCTGGTCTCCGTCGCCGCATCGACAAAATCGGTCACCAAGGCAAAATGCAGCGCTGCATCCCGATTGGCCAGATATCGAATCTCTAAGTCGTCCAATAGTTGATCCACTCCATTCAAGCTGGTAAGCATGGTGGGTACGGCCACCAAAGTACGTTGATCGGGAGGAATCCCCTGTTCGAAATCCATCCGAGATAACGATTGCGGAGTGAGTAGTTGTGTCATCAGCCAATTGACCATCCCTACCCCGAAATGCGAAGCACAGATCAGTGCCGGCACCGCCAATAACAACAAAGTGATCCACTGGCTTCCATCGAATTTTAACGAGCCCAAGAAGAGTAACGTGGCGGATAGCATGAACAACAGGACCACAGCCAAGTAACAAGCCAACGGAAATCGCCGCCGCAACTTGTCCAATAAGACCACTCGTGAGCGTCGCATGCCGGCGCATTTTTCCAGTTCCAGGCGTCCGCGATCGACCAAGTAGTATCCGACGTGAGCAGCGCGATTACCGGGCTGTATTCGCTCCTGGTTTTCAGCCAGTTGCACGGCTTTGCCAGCCACCTCGTACTCGGAATAGTCACTGCGGCGGGCAATCGCTTCGACTGCATGTCGATAGCGATCCCGTGTGGCAAAATCCATTTTCGTATAAATGCCAGCAGGATCTGTTTTCAGAGTCTGCTCAATCAGACTTTGGTCACTGACAAACTGACGCCAATCATTGGAGTCTAAAAACCGTAAACTATTAATGCTATTGCCAATCGACACTTGATCAGCCGCTTGGTTTTGTCCATCGGAATGGACCAGTTGTTCGGTGGTCAGCCCCTTGTCCTCCAGGCGATGTTCTAACCAGTTATTAGCAAAGGCTAAATTGGGGTTTTGACCATGAAGATGCCGAGTCAGTTCGGCCAGAAACGCACCCGAAAGTGGGAGATCGGCACGAGCCATATCCGCCAGTACCAAAATTAGGTCGGTCGGTTTACGTTCCACGGAACTGATCATCCGCTCCGCCCAATCGTTGGCCAATTCCCGATCGCAACGGTCGGCGGCGATCCTAACGGAAACACGACGCAGGTTTTCAATTAGGCCCAACCTCAACATCAATGGCAAAGCCCATAACTCGCCCAATTTTAGTGACTCTACCGATTGGTAGGAAGCAATAAATCCATTCAGGCTATCGCCATCGATACGGCCATCAACGTGCGAGATCAATTCCAACGCGATGCCATACGCGCGCGGTAGGTTTGCCGCCGCGCCCCCAGCTAAATGAGGAAGTTGGCGACTAAAAGAGGGAGGGAACGACCGCCTCACGGAGCGGATTTGTTCTTCGACAAGATAAAAATTGTCCAACAACCATTCGGCGGCTGGTTCGATGCGTCGACCTTCGGCCGTCGCCGCAGACAAGAGGTCGTAAGTCTCAAACAGGACGCGTTGGTTGTCATCAAGCCTGGTGAGCAACTTGTCTCGGACCCGCCCCGACGCCAAGGAATGCGACGCCGCAATCAACTTTGCGTGACGCTCCAGTTGGTCGACGCCAAAAAGTTCTCTTCGCAAAGGAGGTTCATCGACTGCATTCTGGTGAGTAAATTTTCGATCGGTCAAATGTCGTTTGAACATCAGACGGGTCAGCTTACTGGAAATGACTGGAACATGCACTCGGAAAACCTTTCTGTTCATGACCCGTCATATGATGTAGGACGGGTCTCTTTTTATTGTACGAGATATCTGTTTGTTTGGGAAATTGACCCATTGAAATCAGCCTTACCTAGTGACCGCAAATGACCTGATGTTGGGTCGTTCTGATGTTCGGTCTTCAGCTTTCTTCGTGGAAAGCTTCTGCTAATTTCAAAAATCGTATCATTCAAACCAAGCTGTCACCCGCAAAATGGTTAATTCCGCCATACCGTTTTCATGGATCTCTCGATAGGGTGACACGAATGTTTGCATTGGCTGGAATGATTGCATGGAGGCTGGTTGGAGTAACTTAATTGAAAACTACCACAATTGCGGTTACACTTGCGGTAAGCGACAGCGGTAAACTTTGCTTTGTATCTTTGTTCTGAAAAAGGGGGCAGACCCTCTCCGGCCACGCCTCCAAAGGGTCAGACCCCTTTTTCAGATATCTAAGTCGTTTATCTGAAAAAATTAACCGAGATAATTATGAGTACTCCCAAGCTGTTTCGTGCTAAGTTAAGACAACTCTTGTTCGCTGGATGGTTCGGCGTCTGGGGAGTTGCGTTTAGCTTGACCATTTCTGCTCAACAGCCGCGAGCTGAAACGGCCGATGCCATTATCTATGGAGGGACTTCTGCCGGGATCGCTGCGGCGATTCAAATCAAACGGATGGGGAAATCGGTGATTTTGATTGAACCGTCGGGGCATTTGGGTGGATTGACGACTGGCGGCTTGGGACAGACCGACATCGGCAACAAAGGAGCGATTGGCGGTATCTCACGCGAATTCTATCGCCGAGTGCGACTCCATTACCAACAACCGGACGCTTGGAAATGGGAGCAACCGGAGCAGTACCGCAGTGTCGGCCAGTCGCGTACCACATCCGATGAAGACACACTGTGGACTTTCGAGCCGCACGTTGCCCTCAAGATTTACCGCGACTGGTTGAACGAATTGAAAATCCCCGTTGTCATGAATCAGCGTTTGGACCGCGAGGGAGGAACCGCAACGACCCGTTCGATTCCCTGGCGCATCCTTTCGATCCGGATGGAGTCGGGTGAAGTCTATCAGGCCAAAATGTTCATCGACGCAACCTATGAAGGGGACCTGCTGGCAGCTGTTGGTGTCCAATACACCCTCGGACGGGAGGCGAACTCGCGGTACGGCGAAACGCTCAACGGGGTTCAAACCAATCGGGCCATCCATCACCAATTCGCGCATGGCGTCGATCCCTATCATGTACTCGGTGATCCACAAAGTGGTCTGTTGCCGTTCATCGAGCCCGATCCGCCCGAACCCGATGGAACTGGCGATCATCGCCTGCAAGCGTATTGTTTCCGTATGTGCATGACAGATCATCCAGACAATCGAATCGCCTGGCAAAAGCCAGGTGGCTACCAAGAGCAGTGGTACGAATTGTTGCTGCGAAATTTTGAAGCGGGGGAAAGTCGAGTCCCACTTAACATCGGATTGATGCCCAATCGCAAGACCGACGCCAACAACAATTTTGGCTTTTCTACCGATTTCATTGGACAGAATTATGATTATCCCGAGGCCACCTATGAACAGCGTCGTCAGATCGTGGATCGACATCGATTGTACCAGCAGGGATTGATGTGGACGCTGGCCAATCATCCGCGAGTCCCACAATCCATCCGCGACAACGTCTCGCGTTGGGGAATGTGCCGGGATGAGTTCGTCGACGGCCAAGGCTGGCAGGAACAATTGTATATCCGCGAGGCGCGGCGAATGGTCAGTGACTTGATCATGACCCAACATCATTGTCAAGGCCGACAGATCGCCGATGATCCAATCGGTTTAGCCGCCTACACGATGGACTCACATCATGTCCGGCGACACCTGGATTCGAATGGCTTTGTCCGTAACGAAGGGGATGTTCAGGTTGGAGGCTTTTCCCCTTATCCTATCGGCTATTTAGCGATTGTCCCTGGGGAGAACCAGTGCAGCAATTTGCTGGTCCCCGTTTGTTTATCGGCGTCGCACATTGCGTTTGGGTCGATTCGGATGGAGCCGGTCTTTATGGTGTTGGGGCAATCGGCTGCGACGGCCGCGGTTCAAGCCATCGATCAACAGGTTTCTGTTCAAAACATCGACCGAGAGCAATTGCAGCAACAACTACTGGCCGACGGCATGATCTTGAAGTGGCACTCCTCACTCGACCCTTCTGTACACCGAGGTGTTGACACCAAGAATTTAGAAGGATTCGTGCTCGACGATGACTCCGCCAAGGTTCAAGGCTTTGACTCGATCAGCAGCAGTATCCCCACTTTTGTCGGGACGGGCTATCGTCACGACGGCAATTCGAACAAGGGAAACCAATCCGCGACGTTTATGTTAAAAATTCCCGAAACGGGCCAGTATGAAATCCGGACCAGTTACAGCCCTCATTCGAATCGTGCTACCAACGTCCCGGTAAAAATTCAGCATGTCGGCGGAGAAGAAACGGTAAGAGTCAATCAGCAACAGCGCCCCGCGATCAACAACCTGTTTCACTCACTCGGGCGATATCAATTCGAATCAGGTCGAGAATACAAAATTGAAATTAGCAACCGCGATACCGACGGCCATGTGATCGTCGACGCCATCCAAGCAATCAAGGTTGAGGCTCCTGCCGAAACAAGCAATTGATAGTAAAGTCAATTTATCAGGTGAGCAAAAAACAGACTGGAAGCTTGTCCCCCAAGCCAAAAAACGGTACAACTTATCTCGGTCACTACTGACCAAGGCCGAAAACCGAAAACCAAGTCTTGCCCCAAGAAAGCCCCCAAAATGCCGAGTGCAAAAATTCAATATTGTGGAATGTGAAATTACCTTCCGAAAGCCTCCAGTTTGGCGGCCGATATTAAAACACGTTTTGGAATCGACGTTGAACTCGAAAAACTATCCGGGGGAGTTTTCGAAGTCTACTGGAACGACGAATTGATTTTTTCCAAAAAATCTCTCGGCCGTTTCCCCGAAACTGGCGAGGTCGAACGAAAAATCGAGTTGTGGACTGGCGATTCAGAGTAATAAACTGCCAAAAAATCGCGGGAGAGCCGGGTAGTTAATTGTTTAACCCGCAGCCGCAGGATTGGGCTTGATCGATCGAAATGAGCTCTCGAGGCTCAATCGATTCAAACAGCCCCTGATAAGGTGCCTTCGTTAGCAATTGGAACGTTTTATCGCAAACTGCCATGCGTTGCCCCCGGTGGTAGGTGTGTCCATCGTCATCGACGACTTCCTTGAAAGGGCCGCGGTAAATGACCGCTTGATTTCGTTCAAGACATGGGCCTTGTTTGCCAACACTATTCTTTTTCGATTCGCAATTCCTGTGTTAACAACCTCAATCGTCTTTTCTTCAGCTGGAGTCATTGATGCCCCCCTAAAAGCAGCCTGATGGTACACTCAACTGATATGATACCAGATGAATAAGAAGGAAGGGATATGGCAGCTCATTTTCAGTAGCTCATCGACACCCCGTGTTTTCCACGAGATTTGAGTTAAAGGGGTGTTGCAACGGACATTTCAATAGCCAGGATGGAGATGTCGTCAAGTGGTTTCCCGCCTCCAAGCCATTGGGTAATTTCCCCCAAAAGGGTCTCAACGCTTTCTTGAAGTGTATTGCACCGCGTTTGCGAGAGAGTTTCCATTAGCCTGGCGTTTCCGAACAGGGTACCAGCAAAATCCACTGCCTCGGGGACGCCATCGGAGAAAAGAAACAGGCGGTCTCCTGGCTGCAGATCGACCGACCGTTCCTCATAGACCTCATCAGCCAGGCCGATCGGGAACCCGTCACTCTCTAAGATCACGGGATCGGAATGGTAGGGAAGATGTACCGGTCCGGGATGCCCTGCGGAGACATAACGGAAAGTCCCAGTTGCCACATCAAGGATTCCGTAGATCATCGTTGTCATCTGCTCGGTCGATGCCTCGAACGGGAAAAGCTGATTCAATTTGGCAGCGACATCCTTTGTCGGAACGATATCAGGTTCACCTCGGTCTCGGTCTTGAATCAAGATCGAAGACGCCAGCGAGGGAGATGAGAGAAGTCGGCTAAGGGTTACGGACAGGAGAGCCGACGCGACTCCATGACCACTGACATCCAAAATATAAAGTCCCACCTGACCATCTCTCAGAGGAATAATGCTCAGCCCATCGCCAGCCAGTTCATCGCAGGGTTGATAGATCCAAGCGAATTCCACCCCTGGGATACGAAGTTCTTTTGCGGGCAAAAACGTTTTCTGGATTTTTGCCGCTGTCTGTAGGTCTCGGGACATCCTGTCGTTGATTTGCGAAAGTCGATCATTGGTAGTCTCTAGCGCAATTTGCAAACGACGGAGCTTCAAGTGAATTGCGACTCGAGCGTGCAGTTCTTCCATCTGAAAAGGTTTGGTGATGTAATCGACTCCACCTAGAGCAAATGCCTTCGCTTTGTCCAGCGGTTCAGTGAGCGCGCTGATGAAAATGATGGGGATACTTCTCAGCTTGTCGTCGGTTTTGAGATGTTCGCAAACTTGGTAGCCGTTCATTTCCGGCATGTTGATGTCTAACAGAATCAAGTCGGGTGGATCGCGTTGTGCTGCTAACAGTGCCAGTTTTCCGCTAGGTACGGGGCGGACTTTGTAGCCGCGGTCTTTGAGCATGCCGGCCAATACCTGGAGATTGGCAGAGGTATCATCAACGACCAAGATGTTGGCGGAAAGTCCCGCTTCAACCTTGGAGTCAGTAGAATTCATAAGTCACTCTCAGTGCACAGTAAATCTAGTAGTTTTTGGTATTGAAAGTTCTCGGCGAGACGGCGCAAAGTCCTGGCTATGTCGGGATCGCGGAACTCAATATCCTGGATTATTGCCAGCAAGCGGTCCAGGTCCGCTGTGATAACGGCCTCACGCATGGGGCCAACGATGTCTTGCGGCCAGCCAGCCAGTAGGTCGGGCGTAATTTCCAACACATCTTCATCGGAGGCCACGTCAGATTGATCGGCATACAGGAATTCCACACCGACATGGTGGTGAATTTTTTGGAAGAGTTCAGATTCACGGAACGGCTTACTGATAAAATCATCGGCTCCGATTGCCATCAAATCTTGGCGGTTCTCATCCAGCACACTGGCAGTCACCACGATGATCTTGGTCTCCTTGCTAGTGGGAAGGGATCGGATTTGCCGAATCGCCTCATGGCCGTCCATCACGGGCATACGAAAATCCATTAGGATCAGATGGGGTCGCCATTGCTCAAACTCATGAATCGCTTCGGCTCCGTTGGCCGCCAAGCGAACTTCGAATCCGACGGGCGTTAGCAGCTCCGCCAGCAGTTGACGGTTGTCCTCGATATCATCAGCAATCAGCACGCGACATACCGGCTGGCCTGGCTCAAGCCGGAGGACATGCTTGGGTCGCTCCTTGCCTTCAACCGCGTGTGCCTCTCCCTCGGTCATCGGCAGTCGGATAACGAAAACGCTTCCTTTGCCCACTTCACTTTTTAACGTGATGTCGCCCCCCATCAGGCGAACAAATTCGCGACTTATCGCTAATCCTAGGCCCGTCCCGGTCCCGGTCTGTCTCCCCGTTTGGGTTTGTTCGAAGTGCCTAAACAATTGATATTGCTCTTCTGTGGAGATTCCGGGGCCTGTGTCCTGAATTTCAATTTGCAAAACAGGCTTGGTCGCCTCCAATCGGTCGGCGGATATCCGCAAAGCAATACCACCTTGGTCAGTGAACTTGACTGCATTGCCGATTACATTGATGAAGACTTGACGCAGCTTGTTGATGTCGCTGACGATATACTGGGGCACATCATCTTTCACATCAACGGAGAACTCCAGTTTCTTTTCATGGGTGCGGATTCGAAACATCATCTCCAGGTCTTCAAGCAGGACGGGCAGAGCGAACGTGGAGAGGTTGAGCGTCGTGCGGCCCGCTTCGATCTTTGACATCTCCAAGATATCGTTGATTAGCGCCAACAGATGCTCGCCGCTGCGGTTGATGGTTCCTAGGTATTGACATTGCTGTGGGGTGAGATCTGGTTCGCGAAGCATCAGTTGTGAGAATCCGAGGATGGCATTCCTAGGAGTGCGAATTTCGTGCGACATGTTCGCCAGAAAAATGCTCTTGGCTCGGTTGGCTTGTCGTAACGATTCCTCATAACGTTTGCGTTCAGTTACATCTCGGGCGGAGGCAAAGACTCCTTGCAACTTGCGGTCGCGGTCGTGGAAGGTGGAGGCGTTGTAGGATACTACCGTTTCTCGTCCGTCTCTGGCCCGCGCGATGAGTTCGTAGTCAGTGAGTTTGTGTTCACCCAGGACACGTTTGATGCCAGCTTCGGCCTGTTCAGGATCGGTGAAGTAGTCTTTGAACGGCGCGCCGATCAGTTCGTCTCGTGTGCAACCGGTAAGTGCCTCCATCTGCTTATTCACATCGGTGATGATGCCGCGAGGATCGGTCGTGATCAGTGCATCAATGTTGGATTCAATCAGTGAACGAGTATAGAATTGCTGATCACGGACTCGCTGATCCAGCAGCATCCGTTCGGCATCCAGCTGTTTTCGCGCGGTGTTGTCCGTGCCGATCAACAGAAATCCGATGATCTCGCCTTGGGCATCACGCAGCGCCGTCACCGACACGATGGCAGGGAAACGGCTGCCATCCTTACGAATGTAGGTCAATTCATAAATGTCTTCGATCCCGCGCGAAGCTTTAAACACCAAAGCGTCAAAGCCCGGTGTGATTGTCGTCCCCAATTCGACACTCAACGCCTTCGCTCGGACAATCACTTCTTGCGGATCAGAAATATCAGCTGGCGTAATTTTGTTCATCACCTCGGCAGCCGTATAACCCAGCATGCGTTCGGCGCCGACGTTGAAGATTTGAATGACGCCTCTTTCATCGGTGGCAATGCTCGAAAAGTTGGCACTGTTGAAGATGGCGTTTTGCAACGCCCCAGCTTTGAGTAGCTCTTCTTCCGAACGCTTTCCCGCGGTCAAGTCTTCCAATGGCAGTTGATTCATTAGTTCAACTCTCTGCTAGAGGCCAGGTCGTTATCGATCCGCTTTCTCAAGAGGAACCCTTACGAGACCCCAGCAGAATCAGGAAAATCCCCACTGCGATGCCGATCCCGCCCACAAGCGGATTCATTACGATCGTGTGTGGCTGGGAGATGTCGATCTGTAGGAACCCGACATCTGCCACTCGCTCGGTAGTGAAGTATGTGAAACTTGGAACCGCCAGGGCAACGAAGCCTAGGACTGCTAAGATTAAGCCGATGACTACGATGGGTCTCATTTCAAATCTCCTCGATGGATGGAATTATCTGCATGGACATTA
>JBGTHU010000738.1:0-4972 GCA_041745975.1 Mariniblastus sp. | reverse complement strand
CTCGTTGATCCAACATTGAATGTCCAAGGCAGTCCAACCGTCATATCCGCCTTCGCGGCAGCGACCGAGCATTTCACTGTTGTCGATAACCCAATTGGGAATCACGTTGGTCCAATCGGTCCCATCGAATCGTGAAGAGGTAGGGGGACTCGCTACTTCGAAAGGAACCAAATCCAAACCTTCAAAATCTTCCAAATCAAAGAACGGCTTGGCTTCAACCGTTTCCACCAACACATTATCAAAGGCAAACCACCAGTTGTTGTCCGAATTGAGACATCCAAATCGCAAGATCATCTGATCGCTATCGGCTGAAAAATCCGTTCCCGCTTCGTAGGTCACCGGCCCGGTAACGATGGTGTTATTGGGTGGATTGCGAGTCGCAGGAGGGTTGCTACCGGGATCTTGCTGCAGAAACAGCAACTCCTGCCAAGTCTTACCGCTATTAAACGAGACTTCGACCACGCCGATTTGGTTGGGTTCGTATGCAAACTCATAATCAAATGAGATCTTGAGCGTGCTCACGTCAAAACCAGTCAGGTCGTAGGTTCGACTTACATAAGAATTATATGCGTTGGTCTGTGCTGTCTCAGTTAAAAAATCGTAGTAAGCATCTGGATCAGCAATCATCGCTGTGTTGCGATCTGCCAACCCTAGAGTGGTGCGGCCAGCTTGTACGCCCTGTTCAGCAGTCCACGAGGCGACGTCCATCGCGGTCCAACCGTTATAGGCCCCTTCACCACAAATCCCACCTGCTTGTGATCCTGGAGGCGTTCCCATCTGGCTGTTATCGACAACCCATTCTCGCCCAGTTCCGACTCGAATCTGGTTTGTCCAATCGGTTCCATCGGCAAATACATTCGCCGGCTCGGTGAACGAAAACATGTTCGCGTGAAGATTTTCAAAATCATCGAAAGCGACTTCGACTCGCTGCGCCTGGATGCTGTTGACTTGCAACAGGCAGGATACCATTGGGATGGCCAAGCAACTCAATGCCACCCTGCTGTTAGATCGGGAAGCCGATATCCACTCCGCCAATCCGACCAGCCTCTTAAAAAAACTCTGGGTCATTGTTTTTCTCCAACTAAGACTCTCATTCAGCGCCGTCTCTTCAATCAAGAAACTATAAACTCACTGAAATTACAGCCGAGATCGTACAACCGGCGAGTTAAGATTGATCGATTGACTTGAACAAAGTTATGTGAAAGTCGGGATAAGAGAACGTGGCCAATTCTAATCGCAAATAACATCAGAATTTCACCTTTTCTTAATCCTCATCGTCTATAAATTTTTTTCTTAGATTCAAACTTCCCCAATTTTTTCCGAGGTAACAAGTGAACGATAAGCTGTCAAAGATCATGCCCACTCTCGTCAAGAGGTCAAAAACTCAAGAGCCCTGTGGAGTTTGTAGAAGTCGATTTTGCATTTTGATCGCAATGCTAGTGTTTGGGATTCCCTCATCCAGTCTGTTTTCGCAAAACATTGCTTCCGACTCGCGCATTCAAAAAACGAGCAACCAAGATAGCGATAGCCAAGTTGTTATTTCAGGAAAACAAAATTTCGGCTTTCGTTTATTAGAGCGACAGATCGAATTGCTGAAAAACTATCCCCCATTGATAAGTGAATTGAATCTGTCAGATAGTCAAACAGTCGCCGTGCGAGAATTCTTGCGGGAATACCAACAATCTATCAATCAAATGGCTCGGGATAATCAGCAGTTAAGAAACGTTGATCGGGCAACCAAGCTACTTGAATTTCATCAACAGCTTGACGATAAACTAACGCAAATATTAATTCCTCCACAAAAAGAGCGATTACAGCAACTGGGATTGCAAAGTTTTGGAGCGGCACAAGGGCAAGAGGTGATGCCTTTTATTAACTTGTTGGGAAATCCAGGTTTTCGCGAACATGTAGGGATTAGCAGCGGAACTGCCCAAAAATTGCGGCTAAAAATGCAGGAGGAAAATCGGAAGCTTCTTCAAGAAACCGCCAAACTGAGAAAATTAGCCGAGGAAGCGGTGCTGGCCGAAATGTCCGAAGATGATCGAAATCGTTTTCTTCAATTGTTCGGTGATCCATACAGCTTTGGAAAAATGGAGCAGTCTCTGGGTAGCCGCATTCAAAACAGCGAAGACAAATAGCTCGCATCTCGATTTATTCTTAACATCCAACGGAGAGTGCTATGTGATGAAGCCGGTAATTTTTTATCCATTATCCACACGGTTAAACCGAGCTTGGGTGGCGATTTTTTTCCTGTTTTTCTCAAGCCGATCTCTCGATCAGTCCCTCGATCGTTTCAAGTTTTCAAGTCCTGTTAAATCAGAATTCCCAGTTTGACGGCTGAGGAAGTACCCCATGTGATATACTATGACGTCGATACTGAGACTGTTAAAACGGAATTCACCTACCGATTGAACTGTAGCGAAATTGAAACTCGAAAATAAGAAAGATGAAAGGAGTACATCATAACCATGACTTCCATTGATCGAAGAACGTTTGTCACCGGAACCCTGCTTGCCAGTGGCAGTGGATTGTTGTCGAATCCTCTAAATTTCACTTCAGCATCCGATTCCGAATCGACCGGCAAACGGGATCCGGCATTCCGATTCGTGCATTTTGGTGACACGCACGTTGGGGCCGGAGCAACGCTGCCACTGTGTGCCAGTGAGCAAGGATTGCCTAAAGCCCTACGACAAGTGCATCAGCTGGAGCAGCCAGCCGATTTTATTCTGCACACGGGTGATATCATAACCGATGCTTTTTGGGCCACCCGAGAGAGTGCCGTACAGCAGTGGGATGTCTATCGCAAACTGATGCAAGAACATTGCTCGCTGCCGGTGCATTACACGCTGGGAAATCACGACGTCAATTTTGGTTGGGACTTGGGTGATCAGTCAACCCCGTTTCCCGGCAAAAGTCTAGCGCTTGAACAAACGGGGCTGACTTCTCCTTATTATAGTTTCGATCATAAAGGCTGGCATTTCATTATTCTTGATAACACCCAACAGGGGGGTTACAACGGATTCACGCATCATTTGGATGAGGCCCAGTATCATTGGCTGGAGCAGGATTTGCAAAACACCGACCCAACCACACCCATTTTGATTTCCACCCACGCGCCCATTCTGACAGTGACCTGTTTTTTCTGTCCTTCCAATAAACAACATGCCGATGGTTTGGTGATTCCCAACGACTGGGTTCACACCGATGTCGAAAGGCTGCATAAGCTATTTCGCCAACATCGCAATGTCAAGCTCTGTTTAAGTGGTCACTTTCATGCGGTCGACCATGTGCAATATCTGGGAATACATCACATTTGTGGCGGAGCAGTTTGTGGCGACTACTGGCGCCGTCCATTGCCATACGCTCCTGAACATGAAGCGGGCTTTGGCGTTGTCGATCTGTTTGCCGATGGTTCGTTCGAATATCGCTACATCGACTACGGCTTGGTGGGGTATCAGGATGATGCCGATCGTCCGCGCTATCCCTGGGAAGAGATCGGGTTGATGAGCTCTCCTCATGGTTCTCCAACAAGAGGCGAATGAATCCGCTTCAGCTTCCCCAATTAGCCAGCGGGCAGAAAGAAACAATTGTCCATAACGGTGGTTTGGAAAAAGTGAGGATTGGAAGCCGAACGGCGCGAGCCGTCGGGTATGTGAACGCCCGTCCGCGAGGGGTTGCCGGATTTTGCCAATACCCGGGGGCTTGCGCCCCTCGGCTTCCAATTCATAGGTTGTAAAATGGACATGCAATAAATTTTAGTTTTTCCAGCAGACGATCCGGCCATCGGAGATCGGCCCGTCACCGACGCAGGCCACCTAGTAACCCAAAAACCGCCTGAGTGTGCATTGGCTTCCCGAAATTTTTGGCGGGGCGTTCTCGTTACCAAACTTTCGCTCCCACTGGCAAGCCAGCGGGGGGCGGGAGCGGGAAGTGTATTGGGGAGGCTTTCTAGCTGTCAAACTGATTCACCCACGAGATAAACTCGTGGGGGTCTAAGTCCTATCCCAATCGGGGCTCGAAATTTTGTCTCCATTAAAAAAACATGCAAATAAATATTGCTTGCTTCAAAGCGCGTTGCATGAAAGAACCGCCGGGTCGACTTCAATCCAATAATATGCCTGTGCTTTAGTTTTTTAGCTTGTCCTTCGAGATTCCTTTGGTGCGAATGGCAACGATACTACACCTTCAACTGTTGCCGATTGTTGGATGAAAAACAGACTTTGCCATTTAAAGTCCTCGCTTGTTGTACATTAACAAAACGGTTCGCTCTTGTTTGTCGGTTAATATTTGGCCAATTTTTTCTTCTAATTCAACACTGATATTTCGGTGATATTCCAGTCGCTCCCACTCAAGACGCTTCAGCATGAGGCGGAATCGTTCCTGAACGCGGTGAAAATCAGCTTGTTGGGGTCCAGTCAATTCCAGATAATCTCGCCACTCCGGGCAGGTTAAGGGGACTTCCTGCCAACCGCGATACATCAATATTTGATTTCCCAACTGTCGCAGGCGTTCATTCTGGGCATCCGTCAATATGCTGTCGATTTGGTCATAATAGCTGCCGTACTCTTCCTTCATTTTAGCAGCCGCTTCACGCATAGCACGGGTTGTCATGCTACGACCAAACTCCGCCGAAATCTTCATTTCATTGGGACGCGCATGTGCCGCAAACCAATCGTCCCGCACCTTCCCCAGTTTCTCTTGCTGTGCTGAACGCAATTTCAGGTCATCGACGACCCTGTCTTCCCACAAAAAGTCAAGCAATCCATGGGGATGCATCCGCGCGTCTAAATGCGGATGCGTCATCTGTAGCAAAGAATCTAATTTAGGATCAGAAATTACAGTCCATTGTTCGAAAACATTATTTGGATCTGCTTCAGAGATTGGGCGGTCATCGAGATAAAACTTACGAAATGGCCTGTCTTTTAGAATGGACTTTAGAAAAGGAGCTTCTTCGCCGAGCGCCTCATTATAC
>JBGTHU010000737.1:0-4482 GCA_041745975.1 Mariniblastus sp. | reverse complement strand
AAAATCTGGGTACACGGGGCAAAATCTGGGGGGCAAAATCTGGGGACACAGCACATTTGACAAGGTTTGCTGATTCGGTAAAATTTGCGGAGTCCTCAAGGTGGGTTTTGGTCCCTTTTTGTTAAAAAGGAGGTTGAAATGGCAAGATTGGCTCGTGTTGAAATTTTTGCGCCTGACGAGATCGCCATCGTCCATGTGATGAATCGGACGGTACGTCGATGCTTCTTGATGGGATATGACCCAGTTACCGGAAACAACTACAGATGCAAAGCTGGGGACACACCACGCTGGGGACAAGATTTTAACAAGTCGAGTGCAAGTGGTAGGTTTTAGCCAGCGAATCCCTTGGCCTTGATGTTTATTGGCTACTCCACTGCGGATGACCGACGATTCGAAAGGAAATTGTGGAGTTTCGTTGCAATGGTTTTGAATGTCCAGCAGACCTTAGTAGGTCGTTGTGATAAGGCGCGGAGAAAAAGTACCCTCAGGCAATTTTCTATATTTTGCTTCGAGTCGTTAAAACAGATTTTTCTCGCTTTGGCCCCAAATGAACAGCCACTGAGCGCTGCACAGAATACCGCCAAACGAACAAGCTGCTTGAACCTCGGATTTCCAATGTGCTGTGTCCCCAGATTTCTCTCCTTATCAGCAAGTTGCTGAATTGCCACTGGAAGTCGCTTGTAGCACTCCCAAAAAGTAGATGTCGCGTGATGAATCATAGCTGATTCGTCTGGCCGCTTCGGAACTCGCGTAGAGCGGCTTGTGCGAGGGACTCAAGCTTACCTGAAGTGGCATCGTTCTCGATTTGCTCATCCCAGCGATCGCCATCAAAACGCAAGAACCACTGGCGGAACGCTGAAAGTTCAGCGGGCGGTAATTTCGCGATGGTTTGCTCTAGTTCGTGAAGTGTCATTGTGATCCTCCTTAGTCCTTATCCCACCATTATAGAACAAGAGGTGCCATTTTGCCAGAAGTAAAGAGGGGCCATTGGAGGATTCTTAGCGTCGCTTGATGCTGCGCGGAGCTTGAATGCAAACGCAGCGACTCACAAGACGTCTCCACGATTACCCCTTGTTCCGCCAAAGAAGCCGACTTCCATGGTGTTTTTTTCTTCCTGCAATTGACGTGCCGAACAGTATTGTCCCTGTCCCCGTTTCTCTGTCCCCGTTTCTTTTCCTTCCTGGACGATAATTCTAGCCCAGACGTTGCCCTCTAAAACAGCACCACCTCAAGACGCTACCCAACTGCTACAGAGTAATCGTCTCCGGCGAAATTTCGCTCGGACGATAAAGAACACCATTGGTATTGTCTTGGTTCAGCGGCAATTGGATTTTCTTTTTTTGAGTTAACGGAAAAAAGTAACAAGTTTTAGCGATGGTTTTAGTTTAGGTTTTTCGCATTATGGCCAGTGTCAGAAGAGAGGAGAGTGGCCTGAAATAGACCACCCTCTTCTGACGCCGGCACTTGTCACGGCGCTCGGGTTGCTCCTCAGCAGAGCCCTATCCTCCGGACAAGCAGTTACATTGTAGCCACTCCAATGGCTCAAGCAACCATTTTTTTCAGTCGTCTTTTTTCGGTTGGTACGGCCAAATCGAAAGAGTCGTCTCGCTAGAGGAATAAAATCTAAATGCATGTCCTATTATTTTCCCGCACCAATTTTAGTTTCTTCCGGGATTTTCGAGAATTTGTTAGTGAATTTTCCCCACTCAGGGAGACCTGATTGATTCTTTCTGGGCGAAGTGAAGCAAGCTGGACTGACCTGGAAGAGAGGGATATAATTGGAATAAGATGAAACAGGGGCAACATCAAGGCGTTGTGCAATGATGGCAATTGCACCGTCTACTCGCGACGTTAGAACCGAGAATCAAACATGACCGTTGAGCAAACAATTAACGACATTTCTGCCCTGCCGCCGAGCGACCAGCTTCGTATCGTTCAGGCGATTTGGGACCGACTGGCGGACGGCGTTGGCACTGAGTTGAGCGATACGCAACTTGCCGAACTGGACCGTCGATGGGCCGAGTACAAGGAAGATCCATCGACCGCGCATAGCGAGGAAGAGTTTCGAGAACGCATCCGTGTGGCACGTGGTCGATGAAGGCACGTCTAACGGCCCAAACCGAATTTGATCTGCTGCGTGGCATTGATTGGTTCGATCGCATTTCAATTGGTCTCGGCGAAATGTTCGAGGCAGAATTTTATCGTGCCTTGGAACGGGTCAAGGCAAATCCGGAATTATTCGCCGTTGACCGTACGGGCTACCGTCCTTGCCGGCTGAAACGATTTACCGCTGTTTTGTCCTTCCGTATCGACGAATCATTCGTTGTGGTTGTCGGGCTTTTCACCAGCGGCGAAGATGAGAGAGCCCTTCAGATTCGCGGATAACCAATAAGAATTTGATATCGCGAGGTGAGGTACGGAAAAAAAACGGTACGCGACACCTTTTATTGTTCGGCGATTAGATCTCAGGCAAATGACATCCTAGCTGCTTGGAAAACGCTAACATCTATTTGATAACGGAATCCGACAACCCCTCGCGGTCGCCCCAGTGACGCGACGGCTGCTACTTCGGTGGATGCTTGCCTAGGATTGTCCAAAGCGATCTCACTTAAATCAGTTGTGAGCGATTCATTAGCAACAAATTAATTGTGGCCCTGGCGCTATCGGTCAGGCCAACAATCAATGTTCCGCTTACCGACCAATCGAAGTGATCAGACCAGTTGTCTTGATGAGGGTGAAAAAGCCGTGACTCAATTCCGTCAACGGTGAGCCCCATCGTACGATTGAATTTGTGTCGATTGTAGGACGGGCAGGCGAGGCAAAGATTTTCAAATTTCGTCTCGCCTGCTAGGGACTGAGGAATAATGTGCTCGACCTCGAATGTAACCACAGTCAGCGCCTCGCTAGTTTGACAATAACCGCGCCGCTGTAGAAAATGCTCTCGGCCTCGCCTACGAAGGCTGGCAGGAATGTAATTCGACAAACCTAATCCCCGGTCTTGAGTCGATGCAAGGCCACCGATGCGTTGGCTTTTACCAAATTGAGCTCATCGACTTTTTTCAATAGCAAGTCGAGTTCTCGGACCTCTGCATCTGAAAGTTCCCGCTTCGAATTTTTTTCCAATAACTGTTCCAGTCGGTCTTGATGCCGTGAGGCCAAATCCATTTCGGCTAATGCCATCAGTCCTTCGGTGGAAATAACAAGACTTACTTCGTTGGGCATGGGCGGCTCCTGTTTGATCAATCAGCTTTCTTTTAGGATACAAAACAAGTCTTAGTAATTCCATAGGAAAACCATCATTTGGTGAAGTTGGTAGTTCCTAAAGGGAATTGTGGTTTGTTTTGCCCGAACCGAGCCTGAATGGGCATGCCGAGTGGTGTCCCATGAGGCTTGTCCGGTGGTTCTGCTGGGGCCGGAGCAAGTGGTCACCGCAACTTTTGTTCATCGGCCTGGGAGATGAAGTCGGAGCGATTGCCGGGAAGACCGAATGTCACGAACGGCTTGGTGGGTAGCTGCGTTACAACCATCGCGCCGCATAAATCTACAGTAACTGCATTGATTCACACCTCGTATCGTGAAATCGAGGTATGCGCGGAGGGCGGAAACGAGGTGAAAATCGGGCCGAATCCGCCGAACTCCGTACTATCAACGCGCGACCTCGGCTGAGATTTCAGTCCTTTCAAATGCTAAAAAACCAAATTGTCAAAGAACATTTTCGAACTTTTTGGTCGTTCGATTTTTTTGACCCTACGCCTTTAATTTTTCTCTTTTGTTTTCTCTTTTGTTTTTCCTTTTATGCTTCCTTAATTTTGATCTTACGCGACACTGCATTACTCCACTTTTATTTTCCGAGATTTCTTTTTTGCGATTGCTTTCATGTCGGGTGACATACCTGCCAAATCCGTAATGCACGGACCATAGGCAAAGCCAGTTATGCCTTCGTTCAAGAACTTTTCCAATACATTGCCTGACACAATCATCATCGGTTGACACTGCAACAAATCGTCCCCATTCCAATTCTTCGCTGACAATAGTATTCTTTCAGTATCACGGTGATAACGAAACCCCAGACCGCAATCTAGGCAGCCACTAAGATTGGTACCACAAACGTGGCATTTAATTTCAGCCATACAATTTTTACATTGACGGTCATCTATAATTCTCTCGATATCTAACCTTTCTGACTTAAACTTGGGAATTAGGTGCCAGAAACGTCCTGGAGGATATACTGAACAGTCTTCGAAGTCGGAGCCTTTGGGAAGCAACGACTCGGTGACATCTTCCGGCAAGAATTCCGGTTAGACAAACTCGGAGCGTTCGATCAACTTCTTGACTCGATCAGACACAAAAATATCCCAAGTAGTTCGACCATTGACAAAACAAACTTCTGGGAAGGTGTCAAAATAGCTAACGACGCAAAATCGATAACGGCTCTCTAAAGGTTCGAATTCGCGTCTTCCCTGTTCGCAGTGGGTACATCGG
>JBGTHU010000736.1:0-2359 GCA_041745975.1 Mariniblastus sp. | reverse complement strand
CGATTGGATTAAGACCTCATCCGGTTACGGCTTCGTTAAGCAACCCGACGGATCTTACAATTACAAAGGTGCAACGGAACATGATTTGGAACTGATGCGAGCAAGTTGTAGCGACCGCGTGCAGGTCAAAGCGGCCGGAGGCGTGCGGGACCTCGATGGACTGATTCGCGTTCGCGAACTCGGAGCGACGCGATGCGGCGCAACGGCAACGGCAGCTATGATGGACGATTTTCAACGACGGAAGGCGGCTGGCATCGACTCAAAATGACGTATTGTTGGCCACGCGGAGGACTGGCAAGCTGCGTAAGCGTCGGTTTTGGTGAGCGAAACCACGAGGGAAGAACTCGATCTTCAGAATCGTATCCAATGCACCCGTATCGGCTGGTATCGGCTGGTATCGGCTGGTATCAGGTATCGGCAGGCATCGGCAGATTGGCTTCGCCATAAATTCGCTGCCACAATGCGGTCTAGGGTGACTTAAGTAAAGTGCCTCTCTTGCCGCTGCGGTATTGCGAGCGACCGATTGAAAAGGACCGATTGAGTTTCGACCTCGCCCAGCTTAGCATTCGCTACAAACGTCCAGTTCGTTGACTAAGTTATCGATCGCCTGACTTTGGGCTTCGACTCTCGATTCAAGTTGTTTCTGATCGAGCCATTTCAAAAGTCCTGATAAAGTGACTGGGCAGATTGCGGAGCCTGCATCCTTTTGAAGAATGTCGATCACTTTCTCGGTCGCCATCCCTTCACGATACGGTCGCGCCGCCGTCAGAGCCTCGAATATATCAGCAACCACAAGGATTCGACTTTCATCCGGCAATGCGTCTCCCTTGATTCCTCGAAAATAGCCTCGGCCATTCAATTTTTCGTGATGGGTACCAGCAAAATGCGCGATTTCAGAAAACGTGGAAATTTGAGATAAAATCCTCTCCGAAAATTCGGGATGGCGTTTAATACGTGCAAACTCCTCATCCGTTAATTTTCCTGGCTTGTCCAAAATTAAATTGGAGACACCCAATTTCCCGATGTCATGCAACAGAGCCGCACGCCGCAGCCGTCTTAAGCGAAACTCCGAAAAACCGAGACAATGGCCGATGCCACTGGAAATCTCAGCCACTCGTGCCGAATGGCGATAAGTCCATGGACTCTTGGCATCGACTACTTCGCTGAAAGCAACCGCGATTCGATCGAGTTCGGTTTCCGTAACGGTTCGGGAACGTTGCACCGGTTCGAATTGTCTCAATATTTCGTAGGGTTCATCTTGCAAAAAAGAATCGCAGAACGGTTGGTCTTTGGCGATGCCTTCAAATGCAGTTACCAGATTTGGGTCAAACCATGTCCTACTCCTTGATCTCGCGACGTCTAATGCCGCGGCCCAACCGTGTTCTCGCCAAAAAACCTCCATCGTCTGGCACAGGCAAAGGATACGGCCCAGCAAACTAATGGATTCACCCTTTAATCCACGAGGATGTCCCTTTCCGTTGTAATGTTCGTCGAGGTGCAAAATAGCTTGAGCAGTTGATTCGGGAAATTTTAATGAGCGAACGATTTCAGCACCTCGTTCACAGCGAATTTTGATTAGTTGCTGCGGTCCTTTTGGTCCTTGAAGCGCAAGCGAGGCAAACTGCATGATACGTTGCCAAGTTCCAGCACCAGGGGCTGCACTCCGACGAACATACTGAATGTTGTCAGTCAATTTTTGCCAATTGATCGTCTTCACATTCCGCTTTAGAGTTCGATCGTCAGCGGCAAACAGGTAACTCATTTTGGCAGCGTTACTAGAACAGCCCAAATCTTTCAGCAGTGCGGCATAATAAAGCGACTCAACATCGCATTTCTCTAGCCGAAGCGTCTGTGCAAGCCGCATGGCAAGCACGCAACTGCGGGCCGCATGCCCGGCGGGTTGCCCCTCCGTGATATCCAAAGCCGTAGAGAGCGCGGCAATGATTTCAGCAAGCTTAACCTTGGATTCCTGTTCGTGAACGGTCGCTAATTTATTGTCACCACGCTGGTTGGTTTCAAATAATTGGTTTTCCATTAGTTGTGCCACGCAAGTGAATTGGATTTTTTGGTACCGATTGATACCCGTCGAAAAAACTGACCCCAAAATGATGCATTGATTAGGCTTAAGTGATTCCGCGAGGATTTCGTTGTAAATCATAGGTTTTCGACGCGGGCAAGGCATGACTTTGTTTTGTTGTTTTCCTGGTTGACAGGACCAGGTTGAGCAATATACCGGTGATAACGATTCTTTGAGTTAGCGTAACGGATCGCCGATCTTGCTGGTGATGCATGGAAAATACAAAATCAATCAAACCAACGCACTTTCAATTTAAAAACCGTGAACGGAAAACAGCGATTC
>JBGTHU010000735.1:0-6216 GCA_041745975.1 Mariniblastus sp. | reverse complement strand
GCCCAAAAATCGCTGATGTTGTTTGACAAAGTTATCGATCCGCTCGGCCGCAAGCTCTGTCCCTCGCCGCAACTGACGTCGCAGTTGCATGGCTTGTTCAGCCGTTTCGGGGTTCGCTCTTTCGCGTAACACATCCCGCATTGGCTGAGCACAATCGGTAAACGACATCGTGCCAAATCGATCCAAGGCAGTCAGACAGGCGTCCAAAAATCCAGGGACGACGACATTAGCAATATCTCCACGTCCCTGAATCACGCCTTCCCGATTTTCTCGATACCACTGGGCGGTTGCCAATCTGGGTGCTGCCCCCAGTCCCGCGATCACCTCGACAACGTTTCGATTGGCGTCGTAAATGATGATCGGAACTTCACTGCCAAAACAAAACAAATTGTTCTCAACGACAGATTGCACCAACAGACTGGCCACGGCCGCGTCGACGGCATTTCCACCTGCCTGCAGGATTCGCAATCCCGCATCGCGAGACTGCGGGCTCCCCGTTACGATCGCGCCGTTATCTCCCGCCGCCAAGTTCTGACTGCGGACAACGTCCGCTCCCTCGGCAGGGACCGCTGCGGTATCATCTTGTAAGAAACTGGCGGACCATGCGAGGGGACAATTTAAGGAAAAAATTGCCAAAAAAAACAGCAGGATCATCCGGTGTAATAAACTCATGGCAGGATTTCTGTAAGGGCTATCTGATAATAAAAAGAGGCAGACCCCTCGAAGACACCCCTGAAGGCGCCTCTCGAAGACAAATTGATTTTTTAACGTGTGAAAGACCGGGCCGAAGTAAGCATTTGACCGACGAAACAGGCCAAGCAATCAGTTATTCTGGTTGACTTCGCAAATCCCAAGCCACCAACCAACTGCGTCCCGCTTGCTTCATACCGAAATCATTAATCAAACGTTCGTGCATATCCGGCAAGTGGCCGGCACCATAAAAGATGGCAAGGTTTTGTTTTCCCGATTCGATTTCACGGCGCAACACTTTCATGCATTTGGCATTGCGATAATCAATAATCGTGGATCCATCTTTCCCTTCGAACATTACCAACCCACCTTCCATTTTCATCATCTGTTTGGCAAAATTTCGTCGCATTTTCAGTTCGCGATTACTTGAGAAAACAGACAACAACATTCCCATACTGTTGTCTCCTTGACCGGCCGCCTGCATCGCCATGCTCGATCCGATCGCTTTGAGGGCATAGCCACCAATGCTTTCGTCATTTTCCTTCATACTTTCCCCATACTCTTCTGGGGTCATGTCGGCGTGAATAAAGTTTGGTTTTGTGTAATCGATATGGTCCAATTGGAATTGCAACCCCAGCGCATTTTGCATTCCGACCTGAATCGCCGCGACAGGGTTGGCGCCTACGTTCTGGCTTTCTCGACCTCCTTTGGGGATGATGGTCCCCTCGGGAGCGACCAATTCGTACAACAATCCATCATATTTTTCGAAGAGCCTATTCAATTCTTCGTAATATTGCTGTTCACCAATATGGACAACACCGATTAAATCGACTACGACTTTTTGACCCGCATCGTCAGTTTTTTCATATCGGGTCACGGAAGTCTCCATCGCCAATGGCCGGTCCCTTTCGTCCTTGCGAATCCGCATGAACTGGGCCATGCTAACCTTCTTCGAGGGGGAGGCCTGAGCGGATTGGGTTGCCGCAGAATCTGATTTATCTTGCCCAGCGTCGTCGGCGTTTGGGACAATTTTTTTTCCTTCAGTTGTACCAGGAGGAGCTTCAGTGGTGCTCTGGCCCGATGAGAACGAAGCACCCAACAGCAAGAAGCTAATCAAGGGAACAAGGGAAAGACGGACTAATGAAGGAGCCGTTCTATGAAGCATATTTATCACCAAGGGGGAAACGGGAATCGAATGTTTGGTAAAACTGAACACTGTTTGTAAGAAATTAAGGGTCGACCGATAACTGCTACTGGTCTTACCTTACCTGTTCTAATTATAACCGGTTTCAATGAGCAAGTGACTTTCTGATCTGCAAAAAGCCGTTTTTTTTTCTTAGAGTCAATCCTGAACGGGACGGTTTTGTCTTTCTAACTGGTTTCGGTTATATTGTTAACCAGGGTTATATTTTTAACCAGGAGACTTCGGATATTCCGCATTTGCCGATCGCACAAGCAATTAAGAGCAAATCAAGAACAGCCAAGAAATTTGCCGTGGGCAAATCGTTAAGGCGAAGTGTCTGCTCCCCTTCATTAACAGCAGGAAGACTTAATTTAATGGATGAACCAGTGATGTTATCGGAATCGAATGTCGTTTCGACGCTGGGAGAAACGCGTTTAGTCCGCGAAATCGCAACATCACCGTCTCAATTAAATAGTGTGAATCCGTCCGCTTCCGATTCTGGGATGGGAATTGAGCTGGATTCAGCAACGACGGTCATCGATACCATTTTGCGCGTTCGGACACCAGAAAATGTGGCTTTCGAATACCAACTGGCGGGCCCCTTCAAGCGAATTTTTGCTTATTGGGTCGACTTAGTCGTTTCCATCTTGGCATTTATCTTACTCGCGATATTGTTTTTGTTTGTGATGAACCTTTTGATAATTCCGTTGGCAGCATCGGTTGGATTGAAGGAATTGGCAGAGGGATTTGTCATGTTAATGGGGGGGATGATTCTGATCCTCTATTTTATCGTCTATTGGTTTTACGGCGCGATCATGGAAACGTATTACAACGGACGGACATTTGGCAAACGGATGGCAAGGTTACGGGTTTTGACCGTCGATGGTCATTCGATCGATGGGGTGCAAGCGATATTGCGCAATTTTTTTCGTTTGTTGGATATTGCCCCGCTGCTGCCGATGGGAATTTTGTTCACCATCGAAGATCCCGACTTCGAACAGGTCTTGACCAACATCGGCGTGCCATCGTGCATTGTGGCGTTGGTGGTAATGGCGATGTCCCGACGTTTTCAACGGATTGGCGACGTGGTGGCCGGCACGGTGGTGGTCAGCGAAACGGATTCGTTTCAGCCGACGTTGTTGGATTTTTCAGATCCCCGCGTACCGCAACTGGCTGAACTAATTCCTCCAACATTTATTCCATCCCAGCAATTGATGAGAGCGATTGCCAGTTACGCCGATCAACGGCGACAACTTCCTCCTCAACGTGCCCGTGAAATTGCGGCTCACGTGGCGGTTCCCCTGCTGGAAAAATTTCATATTCCCTTGGATACGGATTATGATTTGTTTCTCTGCTCCCTCTATTTTCGAACTTTCAATTCCGTCGTTGAGGATCGGATCACCCCATGAAAGTTTCTGATTTATTAGATCAACGGCAACCGCTGTGGCAGGAACTGGAAAGCCTTTGCCGATTGATATCACAGCCCAAAGCCAAACTATCTCCCGAGCAAGCGACACGGTTTGCCAGTCTATATCGGGCCGCCTGTGCTGATTTAGCATTGGCGGAAGCCTACCAACTTCCACCCAAAACGATTGATTTCTTGCATGGATTGGTCGCTCAGGCTCACAACCAGATGTACCGCACACGAAAATTCCAATGGGGGATGTGGTGGTATCGGATTTTGGTCGAAACACCCCAGCGAATTTTTCTTGATCCCTGCGTCACGACGGTGACATTGGTGTTTTGGGGACTATTTTTAATCGCCGCGTTTCTGGCCTATGACAATCAAATCTGGCCTGGATTTGCGGAATCGGTGGTTGGGGAAGAGCAATTGGAGCAAGTCGAAATGATGTATAAAGGGTTTGGCGAACGGGGGGCGGGAGCCAATCCGTTCATGGCCGGATTCTACGTTTGGAACAATGCATCGATCGGTTTAGCGTGTTTTGTCATGATGTTGTTGATCGTTCCAGGCATGTTGACGTTGTCGTTCAATGCCGTTGTCTTAGGTGGGATTTTTGGTTTTATGTTTCGGCCGGAATTGGGGGACGCAGGCATTAATTTTCGCAATTTCGTTTCGGCTCACGGCCCTTTTGAGTTGACGGCGATCGTACTATCGGCAGCGGCCGGTTTGAGAATCGGATTGGGTGGGTTGAAAACCAATGGTCTGCGACGTAGCGATTCATTGGTCAAATCGGCACGTGAAGCCTTGCCGATCGCGATGTGTGCCGTTATCTTGTTTTGTTTGGCGGCAGTGATCGAAGGCTTTATTTCTCCGGCAACGGAGCAATATCTTCCCTGGTGGGCGAAGGCCCTGGTAGGCTGGATTTGCAGTGGGCTTTTAATGTTCTACTTCGTAATGCTGGGCTATCCGCGGAACCGATCTCTGATCATGGCCATCGATTCAAACAGCGAGGCATTGCCGAATGAAACTTGATCAAACTTTTATCTCGATCCGTGAACGAGATTTACTGGAAACGTTTGATCTGGCGATTCTGGTGACTCGCCAACACCTGAAGAACCTGCTGGGTTTATTGTTTCTCAATGCGTTGCCTTGGGTTCTGTTTGATTGGTTGTTATTGTTTCAATACTCGGTGGGAATGGATACTGACTCCGAAAGCTATCTATTCTATTTCCAAATGACATTGTTAGTAATTAGTCAGGCCTCGATCGGAACGGCGTTGATTACCGGCTATCTGGGCCAAGCGATGTTTGTGGAGCGACAATCGATTATGCAAACCTATCGACAATTTTTTCGAAAGCCCGTTTTGTTTGGTTGGGTTCATGGAGTAATCCGATTGGTGGTTCCGATTTCCGCGTTGTTGGTGCTGGCCAATCTAAACATCGATGATCCCGCTGCGGGTGTTTGGATTTTCTTAGTGGTTTTATTGATTGGGATCCAGGGATTCATTCGAGCGTTTCGACCGTTTGTGAACGAAGTGGTGTTGCTGGAAAAAACACCATACAAACGCGTTTCGGACGGCAGGATCAACTTTGGAACGCGGATGTTGGCACTGCATCAGGGAGCCTCCGCCGATTTAGTAGCTCGAGCCTTTGCGATGCTGTTTTTCGCGCCGTTGCTATTTTTTTCTCTGTTTGGCTCGTTTTGCTTGGCCGACTACTACCTGTTGCTACAAGCCGGAATCGACTTTCCAATCAAGACGATTTACTGGACTATCGCGTTGTGGATGGTGGCGGGGTTCGTGGCGGTCGTTCGATTTCTGTTCTATATTGATACTCGCATCCGCCAAGAGGGTTGGGCAATTGAACTGAAAATGCGAGCCGAAGGGTTGCGATTGTCCGGATTGGAGGCCCGATGAACAGACTTGGTCGAATCTTGCCCCGCACCGCCAAACCGTTTAACAAATTCGGATTGATTTTGCTGATCGGTTGGCTGCTCGCACTCCCAATCGCTGATCCCGTGATGAGCCAGTCGACCCGGCAGGCAAATTCAGATGATAGCTTTAATCAGCGAGCTGTTTTTCCCTGGTATGATCCGGGGACTCAGGAAGTTCGCCCGATTAAATCTCCAGTTCGTCCCAAATCGAGAGCGGGTGATCGAAGCAATGTTCCCAAACTACGTTCTCCACCCAACCCTAATGCAGGGTCGCCAGGACAAACTTCGGCTGGTACGGCATCACTGTTTTCTGATTTTTTTAATGCGGCGTTGTGGACGATTTTAGCTATCCTGTTGGCAATTGTTGCCTTTGTTTTAATTCGGGCATTTTTACAAATCGAATCAAAGCAACAGAGAACGGGACGACGCAAGCATCGTAAACGTTCGTTGGTCGACAGCATTGAACAGTTGCCCTTCGATACAGGCGGCACACAGGGGAATCTATTAGAGATCGCCCGACGAGCCAACCAAGCAGGAGATTATCGCACCGCCATTATTTATTTGTTCAGCCATGTTTTAGTGACCTTAGACCAAGCACACCTAATTCGTCTGCGAAAAGGAAAAACCAATCGTCAATACGCTCGCGAACTCAACGAACAACAGACGATTCGTAAGTATTTCATTGGCGTGATGCATCCTTTTGAAACCGTATTTTTCGGTGATCAAGAACTTGATCGTGAGTCGATCGAACCTTGCTGGAATGGACTAAATGCGTTTCAAACCGAGATTGATCGACGGCAACAGGGAGGAGTCCAGTGAACTTGCTCGCGCACCACATGATTAAGTTTTTTACGCAAGTCATTATTGTCTTGGGGATGATCGGAGCCATCGGCTGCAATCGAACGGAAAATCTGAATAAGGAATACGGTCGTATTCGCGGACTCAATGGTGATGACAGTATCAATGGTACGAAGTTACTGGCGGACAGGTTTCAGCAATATGGCTCGCG
>JBGTHU010000734.1:0-2827 GCA_041745975.1 Mariniblastus sp. | reverse complement strand
TTGCTACAAGCGGATGCAAGGGTCACAACGGAAGAGTTTCATCAACACTCGCTAACAAACCGCTCGCCCACATACAATAATGAACCGCTGGCCATTGCTGAACCCGAATTGTGGCTACCACCTTGGCTCAATTATTTTGTCCGAGACATCGCACAGGTGATTCCCGATGTAATGGCTGTTTCAATTCAAGTTGATTCCGACATTCAGTTCGAGGTGCTTGCTGAAAATATCCATCGGTTTCCGAATTTGAATAAAATTCACTTTGCTGCTTTGAGCGATGCAGTGTTTTATCGTATTCCCGAATTCGTTACGAAACAACCGTTGATTGGATTAGTCAGTCTGAGGAATCCTCCTTTGGACGAACGTTTTTTTTCAACGGATTGGAAAATCGAAAGCTTAGCGGTCACTTTCTGGTTCAACCAAGAAGCTGAGTTCGTCGAGCTCGATCGGTTTATTGAGTTTTTGATCCAACAGGAGAATTTAAAGACAGTTTGGATTGGCTTGCACAACACCACAATCGACGAATCAAAAATTCGCAAATTGGCGGAATCGAAAAGTTTAGAACGAGTGAATCTGACATCCTACCAACGGATTGGCAGAAATTTTACGCATTCAGAAGAGAGCTTTGATTTAGACGAATTTAGAAAACCTTAAATCAACCGATCTACTTCAATCGGCTGAAGTGATACTGAAATTCTGAATATCGAGAGGGGAAATGATCGGGTTGAAGGAAGTAGCGGAAAATTCTGACTCTGAATTGACGGTCAAGAGGGAACGTATCGACTCAAGATCGAAGCCGACGGATCCAAAAACAGCTCGACCGAAACTTGCGACAGGGATGAGGCAAAGACGTTTGTAATAAAACTCAAACCTGCTATCCCGACTCGATATTAAGTAATCGATCGATCAAGGGGATGGTCACGCTGGACGGTAAACCATCTACTGGTCATTTGATTTCCGCCAGGCCGTCTTTGTCAGCCAAGACAAGAACTCGGGGTTGTCTCGCAGGGTGTTCCATTGTGGATCATTTGAGAATTCCTGCCAGTCGTCTATTTGGCCATGTTCCGCCGCCCGTTTCAACCGCGCGATGATTGGTTTTACCAAACTCCGTTTCCACAACTCCAGCTGTTAACGTTTCTTCAATTCGAGGTCGTTGATGTCGGTGGAATCATCGGTCATCACGTTGCTCGACCCTCCCGAATCAGTCGATTCCAATTTATTGACCAATCGGGCATGTATCATTGCCATGGTTTCCGCTGCTCCCAAATAGGGAGGCACACGACTGGGAAAACGCGGTGCGTGTCCACCCATCAACAGCATCCGCTCCGCCGTTTTAATCGCACCGGCAAAGTCGTCAGAACGCAGCAACGCGGCGACTTTTAGTCGGCAATTGTCAAAGTGTCGATCAAGCAGCCAGAATTCGATTTCCCGGTTTAATGGTTGCCGCATTAACTGTTGCATGCGGTCATTAAACCGTTCCACCAAAATCAAAATCTCTGGCTCATTGACCCAAGCGACTTGTCCGGCAACGAAACCAGGCTGCGACTCAAAGGACTGTTGCGCGAATTGATTTGCCTGTTGATAATGGGCCAGAGCCTGTTCGACATCACCTGTCATCATTTCGACCCTGCCCCGAGTCGTCCAACTGCTGACAATCGTTGCCTGACCCACCAAAGTTTGATTCAATGGAGGCTTATTTAATTCGACAGCAATTTGAGCATGTACTCGGGCTTCATTTAAGTTTTGTTGATACATTTGATGTTCGGCCATTTGAATATGAGCGTTCATCAAAGTAGTCATGTATTGCGGACGTTTTCCATGGGTGGCGACCATTGGCGTTATCAACTCAATCGCTCGCGAGAGATGTTTTTCTTTGATTTGAAGAGCATTGATCCGCGATAAAATTTTGGCCATTTGTAGATCAGCGGTTGCGATGGCAAAGTCGAGTGCATCTCGATTTACCAGCGCAGTAGAAGCTATCTGAGAGGAAAGGTCTTGTAGAAAGCCGTAGATTTTCAACGCCTCTTCCGCCGCTTCGAATGCTTCAACATATTTTGTCAGTTGAAATCTACAAATCGAAAGTTCAATCAAGTTATCGGCAGACAATTTAAGCCAGCCCATTTCTGCCAGCTGGTTGTGAGAATACCCTTGAGTTAGATGGCTCGCCTGTAAGTACTCCTGTTCCGCCTCCAGCAAGCGATTATCCAGTCGCAACGCATTGGCGTGATGGAAGTGCAGATCGAATTTCGTTTTCTCAGGGTGGACTAAAAGAGCTTCATTATGTTGGAATTCCTGCCATAATGATTCAATTGCCTCAAGCGATTGATCGGTTTTTCCCATGGCGTGTAGCGCCCGCACCTCGGCCAGCAGCAGTTGCAACCACAGTTGCTCGACTTCGTTTTCGTGATCGACTCCCCGGTCATCGACTTCGCTGCGAAAAGTTTGCGAACGGTCGTTTGGAGTATTTTTCCGAATTAATTCCCGCCCCATTGAGACCACGTCTAGAACTTTTTCATAATCCCCAAACAGCCGGCTCAATTCGGCCACTCGAGTCAGCAACTTGAGGGTGCCCTTGTTCATTTGAGGATTATTGGATTCGACCTTCAGCAAAACCAATTGTTGCTGCAGCACTTTTTCTAAGGTCTCTTGCTGAACCTGGCTTAAGTCGTCCGGCAACTCAGTCGATGATAGGGGGTCCAAGAACGTATCAATCGTTTGAGCCAGATGTTGCAGATGCTGGTCGGCTCGTTGCATTTGTCGTTCAGCCCGCTGCAAGTTGGTACGGGCTTCGCTCCACTTCCAAGAACTGACGCAGATACCCAGCAGC
>JBGTHU010000733.1:0-3324 GCA_041745975.1 Mariniblastus sp. | reverse complement strand
CTCCCGTTGCCACTCGGCTGAAATGTTTCGGAAAAAATCTGAAAAAAACGCCGGGAAAAAATTCAGAGCAAAAAACTTGGAAGTAGAGATGTGGCACAACGTTTGCTGCAAACTGGTTTGTTAGATTCTCTTTACTAATTTCGACAGCAATTTTAACTCTCAATTTTAACTTCATTTGCGAAAAAAATAAATTGGCCTTTCTTTTATTGCCGTGAACTATAATAGTATACTTAAATATTCAGGCCACACTAATTTTGAAAAAACATGTTAACCGTTCGTCCCAAAA
Source organism: Mariniblastus sp. (assembly GCA_041745975.1). GTDB lineage: Bacteria > Planctomycetota > Planctomycetia > Pirellulales > Pirellulaceae > Mariniblastus. The sequence continues at coordinate 3,038 of JBGTHU010000733.1, read as the reverse complement.
TCACTGAACATAGCTTTCATCTGTTTGCCAGAAGTTTGCATCCAGAGCTATTTGAAGTGTGCGCGCAACGGGAACTACAACAGAAATTCTACCGGCTAAAAATTTCAATCACTCGCGATGGCCACTTGATCCAATTCGGGCACGACAACACGCTGTTGACCGAAGTTACCGCCGCAGCCAATCAACCGTTGCCGTCACAAGCCAACCTGATCACCCAACCTGTCCAGCGCAGCGGAGTCAACCTAACCAGGCTCGATTCAATCGACTATCGATCGTCGGTCGAAATGGAGTTTGTCGACCCCAAAATGTTTGTGCTGATCGCCCAACAACTTGATTCGCAACTTGAATGCGAAGGCTTAATTCATCGCTTCCAATCGAACGGGCGAATTGCCATGGGGGCCGTCAGTTACATGCACGTGCAATCATTCGAACGAAATGTTTTGATCCGTGCGATCCACACTTTCCCGGACAGCCAATTATTGATCAAATCCGAGTCGCGGTTTGCGGTTGCCCCCCAAACATAGCTCAAACTCAATCCGTTTGTTTCGATGCGACACTTGTGCTTAAGCAGCGTCAATCCATTGTTAAAGACTTATTCGAAACCGTCAAAGGCTGGTTGATCGAGGATGGGCTATCTTCTGATCTTGCGGTTTTGTTACTGGTGACGGTCGATGGGTTCTGGTTCAAGTCGGTTATTGAGGAGTCCAACGAATTGGCGACAAGAGGACGTCAATTGCGTCGTCAATTGAGAAAGTTAGTTTTGGTTGAATGTCAGCCACAGGGTTTGAAACCGCAGCAACAAATTGAGAGATCAGCACGTAGATGAGAGCAACGAATTGGCTACGGACCTTGTATTGGTACTTGGGAGGTCTATCCATTATTTTGGCAACGCTTGGTTGCTTGGCGGGAATCGGCTACGCCAAGTATCTTCAAGTTCAGCAAGCGATGTCAATGCCCGCCCCGCCCGAAATGCCTGTCGCCGTGGGCCTTGCTGAAGCAAAAGAGGTACGTTTCAGTCGCTCTTCTGTGGTGGTGGGGACCGTCTTTGCAGCTCGCTCAGTTCGCCTGCGGACCGAGCTGTCCGGGTTGGTCACCGAAGTACCGATGGAGGTGGGCCAGAGGGTCGACAAAGGTGAGGTTTTAGTTCAGATGGATGTTCGCACGGAAAACGCAGAACTCAAAAGTGCCTTGGCCTCGCTGAAACTCGCAAGGGCTGACCTGGTAAGATTACAAAGCATGGCCCGCAGCAACGCAATTAGCGCTCAAGAGGCGGAAACAGCCGAAGCGAATGTGATTCGCTGTGAGGCCGATGTCGATCGCTTGAATGTACTCATCGATCGAAAAACGCTGCGCGCCCCTTTTGATGCTCGCGTAGGATTGTTTCAACTTCATGAGGGACAATACTTGGACGCCGGTACGGAAATCACCACTTTGGAGGGAATTGATAACTATTACGATATTGATTTTTCCGTACCCAAGCATGTGGCCGAAACATTGAATGTCGATGATGAGGTCCGTTTGGAAATGACGTATTCCTCCGACCGATTTCAACCGAACCAGCGTACTGTCAAAGTGATTGCGATCGATTCCAAAGCGGATGCAATCTCGCGAACCGTGCTGGCCAGGGCTCGAATTTACGATCCGCCATCGACCATGCGGCCCAATGATTCAGTACGAATCGTCGTCGATTATGGTGCTCCGGTTGACGCCATCGCGGTTCCGGCAACCGCTATCCGACGTGGGCCAGCCGGAGCGACGGTGTTTGTAGTCGTTGAAAAAGAGGGGCAGTTGCGCGCTGAATCGAGAAATGTGTTGCTGGCGGGGAGTGGAAACGGAACGACCGCTTGGATCGCAATGGGGGTTCGCTCTGGGGAACAGGTCGTTGCCGAAGGTTCGTTCAAGCTGAGGGAGGGAGCCTTGTTAACGCCTGTGGAAATAGATCGGCCTGACGTTCCCGGCGACGCTCTAATCGCGCCTACTCTTGAGTTGGGTGGCGAATGAAGAATCTTACCGACTTGTTTATTCGTCAACCGGTGCTGGCGATTGTGGTCAACGTCATGTTACTGCTGATTGGGATTCGGTGTGCCTTGAATCTTCCGGTGCAACAATTTCCCAAATTAGAAAGCGCCTCGGTAACGATCACAACGATCTACTTCGGCGCCAGCGCTGAGACGGTGCGCGGTTTTCTGACGACACCAATCGAGCGATCGGTTTCATCCATTTCTGGAGTCGACTACGTTGAATCGACCAGTACCGCCGGAGTGAGCACGGTGACGGTGCGGTTGGTGTTGAACCACGATTCTACTCGTGCCCTGGCGGAGATCACAGCCCGCTTGCAGCAGGTGCGATCGGAGCTACCGCAAGAAGCCGAACCGCCGACGATTGAATTGGTCCGTGCGGATCGGCCGTATGCGACGTTTTATCTGAGTTTTACCTCAACCGAATTTGAGATTCCCGGCCTGACCGATTTTTTGACTCGCAATGTCCAACCGCGACTGGCTACGATTGCAGGAGTGCAACGTAGCGGCATCGAAGCGGGGCAAACACCGGCCATGCGGATTTGGATTTCACCCCAACGATTGTCAGAATTGAATCTGACTCCCGGTGATGTCTACTTGGCACTGCAACGAAACAATTTTCTGGCGGCAATCGGGCAAGTCAAAAGTGATGAAATTCAAGTCGACCTGTTGACCAATACGGACTTGCAGAACGTCGATGAATTCAACGATCTGATTGTCTCTCAGATTGCCGCCACTGCGGAATCACCGGGCCAAATTATTCGGCTGGCTGATATCGCTCGAGTCGAACTGGGTAGCGAGGAACCGCTGGCCGCAGCTCTCTATCGGGGGCGGAAAGCAGTCTACGTTAGCGTTTGGCCTCTACCAGGAAGCAATGAGATCGATGTGGCCGCCCGCTTGCGTCAGACAATGGATGAAATCGCCGTTGATTTACCGGAGCATGTCGAAATGGAGTTGGCATATGATGGAACTCGTTTCATGCGCAAGTCCCTGACTGAAATTTCAAAGACGCTGGCCGAG
>JBGTHU010000732.1:0-3814 GCA_041745975.1 Mariniblastus sp. | reverse complement strand
GGAGCTAAAGTTTTAAAGTTAAAAATGGGGTGCCCCGATTAAATCCCCGGCCGTCCCCGGCCAGCTCGTCTGACCGGGACGGAAGTTTTGTGGGCTTGTGGGATGTAACCGACCGCGTCTACCGCTTGCAAAACTTCCCGTCCTGCCGGATGAACCGGCAGGGGCGGGCCGCAGAACCCAGTTGCCAGTGCTCTTGCTAACTTGCAAAACTTTCCGACCTGCCGGATGAACCGGCATGGGCGGGCCGCAGAACTCAGTTGCCGGTGCTCTTGCTAACTTGCAAAACTTTCCGACCTGCCGGATGAACCGGCAGGGGCGGCACACCAATTTACTTTGATCGCAATTTCTAATTTTGGTTCTTTCCTTACACACGGACTTTACGAATTCAACACTTTTGGCTCATACTTTCTCAGAAGCGTTAACAATCGCCGTGACACTTCAGCCGAATGAAGTAGATCGGTCTCCGCCGCGAATTTTGCGGAAAAAGTTCGCAAACCTCTGAGCTTTTTCCTCTGCAAAATTCGCTTTGGCTTCCAGTTAAACGACTTCTCGCTTCAGACGGCTGAAATGTTACAAAATTTACACGTGAGAGAGCACGATTTCTGTCTGCTGCTCGCGTTAGTGCTGCAGCCCGTCAGCCAAATCGCTAAAAGCACGTTCTAACCGTTCGGCTTGGGTGGTTAACGGAGGGGCCAAAATCATCATATTTCCCTTAGTGTACAAGTACAAACCTCGCTGCACCCAAAACTTCCAGTCGGGCAACTGCCGGTCGGCAAACTCAATCGCGGCCAGCATCCCATTGACCCGCGATGCCGAAACGGTAAAGCGGCGGCCAAGTTGACCAATTTGATCTCGAAATACGATTTCTAGTTGCCGCAAATGTTCGACAAATTCAGGTTTCACAATTTGCTGAATCACGGCCGCCGATGCGGCCAACCCCAACGGATGCGCGTAGCTGGTCAGCCCGTTGGCGAGCACGTTATCCTGATAAAAATCAGCGATCGGTTGATCGACCCAAACCGCTCCGAAAGGAACGTAGCCGCCACTTATTGCCTTGCTCATGCAGACCATGTCAGGAGCTACTTGAAATTGTTGAAAGGCGAACACCCGCTGGCAGCGATAAAAACCGGTCAAGACTTCATCCATGATCAACAGGATTTGATGCTCGGTACAGATCTTACGGAGTGATTGCACCCATTCCTGCCCAGGGATCACCACGCCATTGGTTCCGCTGATCGTTTCGACGATCACGGCTGCAATATTTTCCGCACCGACGTCTTGGATTACTTGGCGGACACCTGCTGCGGTGGGATCATCATAGGGTTCGGGGATGCGTCGAGTCCCCTGGTCGAAGGTCAAGTGATGGTCACTACGCCAATCTCCCGACACCGACATGGCACCCAAGGACGCCCCATGATAGCTTTGCTGGCGAGAGAGAATGATCGGGCGACCGGTGCGGTGACGAGCGATCTTTAGCGCGTTTTCAACCGCTTCGGCACCGCTGACGGTGAAGAACATTTTTCCTCGATCAAACCCCAGCAACTCGATCAGCCCCCGCGAAACAGCCGATTTCAAAGGGAACACGGCCTTGGGACTGCAAATCGGCATTTGATTTAATTGCCGAGTGATCTTTTGGATGATCAAAGGGTTCGAATGCCCAAAAGAGGCTTGAAAACTGGTTGAAATAAAATCATAGATCCGGCTCCCATCGTCCGTAATGTATTCGTCTCCTTCGGCGTCTGAAATGTGCAGCGGATGGGCGTGTTGTTGTGCGGTCCAAGTATAAAAAAAGTTGTTCATCGGGGTTAAATAATCAATTAGCAATCAAGCCAAGGGTGTGTTGGATAGAATTAGTGTCATATAAAGGGTCTCCCCGCCAAAGTCGAATAAGCCCCGAGTCCAAATCCGCGACGGCTCCACCGCAAGTGACTGAGGGGTCTTGAGAACTAGTTTGAAAATTAGAACAAATCGATTGAGGGTACCCTTCATGGTCATTTAGTAACTTCCAAGCGGTTTCCAAATCGGTCACCGAATTAATTTTTCGCTGAATCAACTCATAGCGGCGATGGGTAGTGGAACTTAGCGAACCGGCATTTTCCACCTTTTTTGTCAGCTGTCCAAGGCAATGGTTGGTGTGGAATAGGTGCCCCTGTTGATCAACGGAAAGGTGAGAGACGCATTCCTGAACCTCTGGGGTAACCTCCCAAAATTCGGCGCCCTGCCCACCGGCCAGCAAGAAACTGCGTCCGGATGTCAGCGGTGACGACTTCAACAATTCGCGTTGGCGGTGGCGATCAGGTTCAGCCAGCAGTTTGCGAATCATGACTGGCCACAAGATTCCTGGCTTGGCTCGCAGTGTGTTTAAGTTGTTGACTCCTACCATTCGCAGCGTTTGGGGTACAGCGGCATGAGCGTTGGAACTTCCTGATGCACTTCGATCACTGACAAAGCCCATCATACCAACGCAGCCTACGACCGAAAAAATTATCATTTCTCGATCGATAGCGTTCGATCGATCGTTTTCTTGACTGGAATCGGATGCCCCGGCAGGCAGATGGAGACAACAGACAAACCGCTTGGCACTGCGATGCATATCCCAGGTTTGGCCGGCGATACGATTTCCATCGCGATTGACGTAGACCACACTGCAGCCCTGCGATTCGACTTCGATGTCGCGAAAGTCGGTGTAATTATTGAGGATCACCAGGTCAGTTAAACTGACTCCCGCCCCCTCTGCAATTCCCTGAAGTTCCTCGCCCAGCAACGAATCAAACTGACACGTCACCTCCCATTGTTGGGCGGCGTATTTCTCGATGGCAATTTGATTCAAGCTAGGATTCTTTTCCAGCATCAATCGCGTGCGAATATCGATCAATTCTGCGATTGCATCCTTGAATGTCTCGCCGTGCTGGAGGCCTCGTTGGCGGGGGGAATCGTTTACCTGAAAGCTAATGATCGGAAAATCAACGTCATGCATGGAGTTAGTTTTCACTGCGATTCAAATCACGAAGGGTCGCTTGGAAATCGGGGGCAAATCGAGCCGGTGGACGAATCACGGTTGAATCTTGATTCAGGCCACTGGCGTCACCGTCCGATTGTCGCACACGCCGCAAATCCGTGCCAGCCCGGAAGTTAAGACTTTTCAGCGTTTGTTCGTACCGGCGTTTGGCTCCTGCATCACCGCTCTGAGCGGCTCGTTTCATTTCTTGCCAGCGCTGAACAAAGTTATTCAGGTCGTCCGCATTCCAGTTCATCTGCTCCAATAATTTTGGATCCGGATCGTACTGTTGATCCTCCAATCGTTTCAGGATCATGTCAGTCGCTTTACGAGAATGCTCTAGATTGACATCTTCCCGTTCGCGAGCAAAACTCTCACCGGAACCGGCACCACTGCCCATGTTCGAAGTCGATTGCTGATTGGATTGGTTTCCTTCATCGGGTGATTGCTGTTCCGATTGCTGCTGGGTTGTTTGGTTGCCAGTGCCGGTTGGAGAGCCTTCCCCATCGCTTTGGCTTTTGTCATCACCGGATGTTTGAGGTTGCTGTTGTTGACCTGAATCTTTGCTTGATTCAGCCCCTTGATCTTGGCTCTGTGAATCCGATTGTTTGGGGGTGTCGGAGCGTGTTTGATCAGAGCCTGCTTGATTTTCGCTTTGGCCACCTTGTTGCTCGCTTTCCGATGATTGCTGATCTCCCGTGGATTGCTGATCTCCGGTGGATTGCTGTTGGTCTTGCTGGCCTTCTTGACCGGATGCTTGTTCTTTCTGGCCTCCCTGTTGTTTGTTTTGGTCGGCTTCTTGGCTGCCTTGCTCCG
>JBGTHU010000731.1:0-4840 GCA_041745975.1 Mariniblastus sp. | reverse complement strand
GAGTCCCTCGTCGCTGGGACCGATTCGTGCGATTGGTCGGTGAAGATGCCGTGAGAAAATTACTGGGCTCCCATGTAGTCGTTTTTGGTTTGGGGGGTGTCGGCAGTTACGCTGTCGAGGGGCTGGCTCGATCGGCCGTGGGGCGGCTGACGATCGTAGATTTCGACGATGTCTGCGTCACTAATGTCAACCGTCAACTGCAAGCGTTCCCAGGAACCGTTGGCCAGTCCAAGGCCAGGTTGCTGGCCGAACGAGTGCGAGCCATTAATCCCGATGGATGGGTGGAGCCCATTCAGGCGTTTTTTAGCACGGAAAATTCATCCAAACTGTTGTCGCCAACTCCCGATTTCGTTATCGATGCCATTGATAATGTGACCGCCAAGCTCCATTTGATCGAGACCTGTTTGCAGCGGAAGATCCCCATCGTTAGTGTCACCGGTTCGGGGGCTCGGCTGGACCCGACCCAAGTTCGCGTCGCGGATTTAAGTCAAACTCGACATGATCCGCTGGCGCGGGTGTTGCGAAAACAGCTGGCCGCGCGAGGCATTGATACTTCCAAACAGGTGGGATTGCCAGTTGTGTTTTCCGAAGAAGAAATTCGCCAGCCAATCGCTCCGACTTGGGACGAAGCTGGATTCCGTTGCATTTGTCCACACGCCGCCGATTCCCCTCACGCCTGCGAAAAACGTCGCACGATCTATGGCACGGCCTCTTTTGTTACCACCACTTTTGGTATGACGGCTGCTTCGATTGCCATCAAATCATTGATCGACCAGCACCAGCCAGAATCCAATAACGACGGTTCGTTGGATTCAATTGATTCCTGCGGTAATGGTTAGTTTTTCAGCGGGAGATAAATGTCGGTGGTTAAATCCGAGGGGGCTGTCTCAGGTGGAGTGGACCGATAAATCTCAAAAGTCCCCTGTTTACATTGCTTTAGCTTTTGATGACGCACTAACTGATTGGCGACGCTCCAACCATTGCCCAAATGATGGTAACTACCAATGTGCTCGACTCGAAATGCTTGGCACGCCGGCAGAGACCAAATTTTCAATTCAGATGCTGGGGGTATCTCTAAATCCTGATCCACCAGGAAACCGCTGATATAGTCAAACGTTCCTTTTTTTATGTCAAATCGAGTATAAACCGAAATCTTTCCACCGGTTGTTGATAATCCCAGCTGCGAAAACTTCTGTTCCGCAGAAGCGAAGGTTTGTTCCATTGCCGGACCAATTTCATCGACTGAACTGCGGCCCACAACCCCTGCCATCCGTACGGGTTGGATCGACTCAATGCCGATCACGTTGGTTTTCGATTGAATCGTTCCGGTTTCCAACCACTCCTTCAGCATGGTCAATCCTCGTTGGTAATCCATTCCGATGAAGGTTTTCAACATCGGAATCATCCAGAACATAAACCAGGGCATGGCAGCGTTCATCTTCCAAGTCAGCCGAGTGCCAGATCCGCTCGGTTGGAAATGGAAGCTGGTCTTGCAAACCGATTTAAATGGCTTGATGAATGTTAGCTGGTCTTCAATTTTTTCCGCTGGTAAAAGGACTTGATGTTCGAGCCTGCCCGCCCCCACAATTCGACCTTCCCAAGCATACGAGGAACCAACCGCATTGGGCGGAGAGGAGACGGTGACTTGGCAACCGGGTTCAGCTATCAACCAAGGAGACCAGGTCGTCCAAGTCTGATAATCGGCGATCGCATCGAAGACTTGTTGAGGTGATCGGTCGATAACGATTGAGCGGGAGACTTCATAACTGGGCATGTCGAACCATTGGTAAATTGGGTGAGTGGCAACGGAAACCGCGGTCAAACCGAGAGGCTAACACGAGGCATGCTAAACTGCAACAACGAGCCATAAAAGTTGCAAGGCCGGATTGACAGAAATGTTAAAAATCTAACACAAAACAGGGCGTCAATTGGATCATCCCGTCGTCTGAATGGCTCTGATGGTTTGGCGGGCACCTGGGCGGGATCAAGCTTTTATCGTCATCAGATCACCTCGTTTAACCCAGCCTGATGAAACAACGCGAGCATAGACACCGACGCTGGGCAATGCTTTTCCGGCGAAGGGGACCAGAGGCTGGTTGGTATTGATACCATTTTTGAAGATGCCAGGGTCTCGCGGCAGGTCCCCCTGTGCCAGTGTTGTCATGACACAACGGGGGCAGGGATCGGTAACTTGCAGTTGCAGGCTGTCCCCGATTTGGATGGTTTTGCCAACCCAGTCGTTTTCAACAAAGCCAATTTGATCAATGCAGTCCAGCACGATGTTGGGGCGAAATCGCCTGGCTTCAAATCGACCGTGTGGGTAATGGCTTTGCATGGCGGCGAGGGAGTTGGTAGTCAGCAAATGGAGCGCGGCGTAGTCGAAAAAACTGCCTCGCGGCGCGTCCCCGGCCACCCCCTCTTGGGAGATCTCATTCTCTTTCCCTTCGAATTCGGGCCGATATTGTTCCAGTTGGGCCTCTGGTGGTGCCTGAGATTGCAGGGTTACTGGCCGTCCCAGAAAATCAGACAATTTCTGGTTGACGTCAGGGTCGTTGCTGGCCAACACGGTGGCATTGGGTAAGGTGATCCAAATCGAAGGCAGGCTATCGCCATTTAGGGGCTGGGTGTAACTCGCCCGAAAATCAAACATACCAGGCCATTTTTTTGGATTTTTGGCACTGACCACTTTGCCGGTTTCCCTATCGACCAAGGCAAAGGCACGATCGCCTATTAAACCTTGAGCAGTTATTTCAGCTCCGTTGATTTCTTCCCCCATCATCGATTTAACGGGGTACCGCCATAATGTCACCACTGTGGTTGAACGGGTCATTAAATTTTCCTTTCAATTGGCTAATTCACAAACAGTCATCGTAGTTTTTTTCGGATTGCTTGACAATTCCTTCGCGGTTGAAAGGGGTTTGCGCGGTTGGCCGACCGATGATCAATTGATTAAAAGGAGTCCGAATCGCAATTTCGTAAATGAGTAACGGAACTATCCAGCTGGCCCAACCGATCGCACCATACATCCACATCGTTTCAAGATTGAGGGTCAGTACCAACCCACCCAACACGCGCAACGTTACCGCGGAACAAAGCAGTAAAAAACATCGTTCCATCCAGCGACGGTGTTGATGGAAATTTCCTTGCATCGCACACCGCCAGCCAGCGATGGCGGTGAAACCCGTGACCAAACCCAGCACCGCAAAAGCGGCTCCCGCGACCAGATCCCCCTCCGTATACATCGACATCCACAAACCACTGGGCAGCACGCAGGCCAGTACAATGGTCATCTCCCTCCTGCCTACACCGTCGACCAAGATGGCCAAAAGTTACATAGCTGGCGAACGTTAATTCTACCTTATCTAGAACATCAGGATCTCTATGAATCGATCGATTTGAGTAAACCTTGGAACGATCCTGTCAACCAGCACGCTCGGTCGACCAATCTTCCTGTTTATCAATGTCCCTCCTGTCACTTTGAACCAGGACAAACCAATTATTTGGCGAATGTGGAATCGACTAAACTGTTGGTTGCTCCGGGTGAAACAAGAAGGCTATCCGATTTGACTAACGAAGACCAGCAATTGGTCCTTGTTTTTGAAGTCAATTCAGAAATGGCGATTGAGTGGATGTCTCCGGTGGATGGCAACTTTGAAACCGTCCAACAGTTATTGGATTCAGAAAAGCTTCCTCATCCCGGCATTTTTCAAGTTACTTTGGTTGACGGATCAACGCACTCACTTGTCGTCCAAGAACACGATCACGTCGAATTTTTGCAAATGTTGACAGGCAAGTAAGACCACGGGATCTGGAGTTGACTGGGTGCCCGAGGAATTTTACCTGGCTGATGGATACCTGGTGAACGATCAAGAATTTGATCAAATTTTTCCATGTGAATCCTTTGATCTCCCTTTTGCCTCACAATAGACTTTCAGCAGCCGCTTCACCGGTTTCGATCGCGCCTTCCATGAATCCTTGCCAATCAGCCAAGTGCTCGCCCGCAAAGAGAACCTTTTCATGAGGGCGTTGCAAAATCGGTCGCAGTCCAAACCATTGCCCAGGACGATAGAGCGCGTAGGCTCCCGCTGTATGTTCATCCGTCTGCCAAGCATACGAAGCAATGCCCCGAGCCAATTGAGGGACTTGCGGATGAACGTCAACCAAATCGCGAGCGATTAAACCGATCCGTCTGCGGAGATCTTGCGAGGCCAGCACGTCGGCTTTGTCTCCGATCGCGTATGCCGTCAAGATACCCTCGATTCCCGGTTGCTTTTGCGTCGAGTGAAAATAGTAGTGCGAAGTTGTGTCAGTCACCATTGAGAAATCGTCTTGAGGCCAAAATCTTTCAGAGTACAACACCGAGTTTTTGATGATCCGTGAATAAGAAAGCTGTCCCAACGCAGCGGCTTGTTCCGCAGGCAGGGGTGGATCGAATTCGATTTTTCTAACTGCGGCGGTAGGAGCCGTACAGATACACGCGTCAGCCTGGAAGACTTGGTCTCCTGCTGTCACGTTGACCAACCCATTCGCCTGCTGGATCTTGGTCACCTTGAGCCCCGTACGAATATGCTCCCCCCCGATTCGCTTGACAAACTCATCGACCAATCGAGAATTGCCACCGGCCAATTTATAATCCATTTCGTTATTTTCGCTCGACTCAGGTGAAAAATTCATCTTGATTTTTTTATTCTCCTTCTCTGATTTTTCCGACGCTCCGGCGATTAAATTCGTCAATTGTCAACGCGCCGGTGCAAAGATTCGTCAAAAGCTTTTGACCGTTCTCGTAGCCTTCGGCTTCGCGCCGGTTGCCGTAATCACGCACCGCATCGAGAAGTGCGAC
>JBGTHU010000730.1:0-4445 GCA_041745975.1 Mariniblastus sp. | reverse complement strand
GGTCAGAGGGGTCAGCATTACCCGCACTTCACCTTGACCGAGTTGCCGTTCGATTAAAGCGGGTTGGCCATTAGTGAAACGGATTAAAACTTGGGTTGGCAGTTCACTTGTGCGCTGATCGAGTTCTAATCCCCAATACCGGTATACCGGCACGCGGTCCCACAAAACCCCCTCTTGATAGGGCCGCAGCATCCGAAACAGCGGGTGAGAGGTATCTTGGGGACTGAGAAACAGAGCTTCCTCGCCCGCGTCCCAAGCCAGATCAAGTTTACCGCATAGTAGTTCCTCGGCAAACGCGTTCTCGAAACTGGGATCCGCAAACCCGGCTCGAACCGCATTGTGCCCCAGGGCAATCCCCAGCCCTCCGCCACGGCTGACAAATCCGTGCAGTCGTTCCCAGATTGCATCATCGACGGGACGGGGATTGAGTAAATAAATCGCATCATAACCGGCCAGTTCGACCACATCTTGAAACTGTTCTTGAGTTACCACATCACATTGATAGTTGCTTGCTGCCGCTTGTTCGGAGGGTGGAGCAAGCGTGCTGATCAAACCTTTGGGACTCACGTTGGTCGGATGCACCACCAGCACTCGCCAAGGTCGCTGGACTCGAAACGTAAAATAGCGAGTGTTGTCATGCACCAGGCTATCTTGTCCCTCGATTTCAATGCGACCATGATAGGTGCCCATCGACAGCGGAGTGCTGTTGGCAAACGCGATCGGTCGGCGACTATTTTCTCGCACATCGACGGCCAAAGTTTGCTCCTCAAGGACTTGATCGGGAAACAGAACCTGGCCATCGCGGACAACAGGTCGGCTTGGATCAGGTTGCTCAATCACCATCCGGACAATTTTTTGCTCGGCCGAACCAATTCGACTGATCTCGCTTTCAATGGCGATCTGCCCATCGATTGGAATCGTCGATGATGACAGGGTCAAAGGCGCCAGTGCGAAATTTTGCGGTTCGGCAACTCCCACATCGATCACGTACAAACTGATTTCCGAGTTCGCCTCCAATCGCCTCAACAGCTGACGAGTCTGTCCGGCGCCCCAACTTGTTCGGGTCAAATCGGTCAACACGTAAATTTCCTTCCGCTCCTCTGTTGCATTTTCCAATAAGCTCAATCCTTCCAACAAGGCGTCGGTCAAACTGATTTCGGAAAAATTGGTGGTCAATGTTTCGATTCGTCGCTTCGCCATCCCAACATCGACGGAAAAAAAAGGTTTATCGTTGTCATTGGTCATCACGCTGACTTGGCTGTCGGCGGGGAACTGCGACAGCAGCCACTGAGCAAATTGTTGTGCCTCTTCCAGCCGAGTTTGATTGTTATAGCGATAGTCCATCCGCACCGAGGCATCGATTAAAACCAACGCGGCGATGGGAGCCTGGGCATCACCCAGCAATTCTGCACTGTCGGAGCCCAGCAACTTGCTGGCCGCCCATCCACCATAAGCCAGATGCCCGATCAGCATTGCCGACAGCAGTCCGATCAACAATCCATTCCGAGCCGTTTGAAAATAAGCCGCCAACAAGATCGCCGCGACCAGCACCCCGCTGATACCGATCCCGCCCAAGGTCAACCATTTGCCAAAATCTCGCGAGGCGACGGAAGGGCCGGCCAAGGCCAGTGCCAGCAAAGCGATCAACAGACAACGCACGATCAACAACAGCAAATGCCGCAATCGCAATCGATTCCGATTCCGCTGCTGACGCTCTTGCAAGAAACGTAAAGCGGGAAAGATTAATCGCTGCGGCTTGGGTTGCATCAAAAAGTGCAAAATCACCGGGAGCATCACCAACACGCCCCCGACCGCCAAGATCGCCACATTTGCCCAGGCCATCCCTACCCCCTCGCCCGACGACTGTGCAAATACTCGACCAAGGCCGTATCGAACTGCATACTGGTATCCAGTGGCACGTAATCCACACCCGCTTGCTGAGACCGTCGAGCCAATTCGGTTCGGAAGTCTTCGATCTGTTGCAAATAGTCCTTGCGAAATCCGTCGGCGTCGATCTTGAGTTCTTGTTCTGTTTCGGGGTCAATCATTTGGCAAATGCCATGGAAGGGAAAATAGACTTCCGCTTCATCGAGGATATGAAATAAAATCACATCATGCCCACGGTGCCGCAGCCGCAATAACGACTTAAATAATTCATCGACATCCGTCAGCAAATCGGAAAAAATCATCACCAACGAGCGGTGCTGTAACATAGCGGCTAACTGCCCCAAACTGTGGCTGAAGTCAGTCTCGCCCGACGGTTTTAACTTCGACAGCAGTGCAATCAAATTTCCTAATTGAGTCCGCCGCGACCGCGGGGGTAGGCTCTCCCGGATACGCTGGTTGAACGTTATCACACCCACCGGATCTTGTTGGCTGATCATCAAATATGCCAGTGCCGCGGCCAGACAGATTCCGTAATCGAATTTGGTCAATTCTTGACGAAACGTGTATCCCATTGACTGGCTGAGGTCCATCACCAAGTAACCGGTAATGTTCGTTTCGGACTCAAACTTTTTGACGTAATATTTATCGGTTTTGGCATAGACCTGCCAATCGATATCTTTGGGGTCATCACCGGGCGCGTAACGGCGGTGCTCACTGAATTCGACACTGAACCCGTGAAAGGGACTGGCATGTAAGCCTTGGAGAAACCCTTTGACCACAAACTGAGCCCGCAAGTCGAGCCGTCTGATCTGGTTGATCACCGAGGGCTTGAGGTATTTTTCAGCCGACATGTCTGATTCGCCGATGCTTAAGTTTTCTGATTAGATCAACGTTCAAATTTAGGGATTGGTGGTTCGGGGATATCGTCCAACAGTCGTTGGATAATGTCCTCGTTGGTCATCCCTTCGGCTTGAGCTTGGAAATTGGTGCTGATGCGGTGCCGCAGAACGGGCAGGGCAATTTTTTTGATATCCTCGATCGCCACTGCGAAACGACCTTCCATCGCTGCCATCGCCTTACCACCGGAAATCAGGAACTGACCGGCTCGCGGGCCGGCTCCCCAATCTACCAATTCTTGGATGTATTTGGGGGACGAAGGCTCTTTGGGGCGAGTCGCTCGTACCAGTTGAGCCACGTATTGAATGATGTAGTCACTGGCCGCGACTGAGGCGACTAATTTTTGCAAGTTGACGATCGCTTTGGCGGACAACACCTTGCGAACCTCTTGAGTCTCGCCGCGACTCGACACCGCCAAGATCTCCTGCTCTTCCTCGAGTGTTGGGTAACCGACTTTGATGTTGAACATGAATCGGTCCAATTGAGCCTCGGGAAGTGGATAAGTTCCTTCCTGCTCGATCGGGTTTTGGGTGGCGATGGTAAAGAAAGGAGGCTCCAACGCATAGGTTGATCGGCCGACCGTGACTTCTTTTTCCTGCATCGCTTGCAGCAAAGCGGCTTGAGTTTTAGGGGGCGTTCGGTTAATTTCGTCAGCCAACAAAATATTGGTAAAGATCGGTCCTTCCACGAATCGGAATTGACGGCGACCATTGTCATCCTCTTCCAAGACGTTTGTGCCCGTGATGTCCGAGGGCATCAAGTCGGGTGTGAACTGAATCCGTTTAAAATTTACATCTAAGATTCTGGCGATAGTGCTGACCATCAACGTCTTGGCCAATCCAGGCACCCCTTCCAATAGGCAGTGGCCTTTGGTGAAAATCGCCGCAAAGACTTGGTCGATGACCTCGTCTTGGCCAACAATCACTTTGTGCAGTTCCTGAGCCATGACCTTGCGGTGCTGGCTGAACTCCTGCAAGACATCATTAATACTTCGTTGCTTACCGGACAATGGATTCCCTTCTCAGATGGTTTTAATATCGGATCGTTGCAGGCGACCTTAGAGGGTGTCCGAAAATGGGGTCAGACCGTCTCCGGCGAGACCAAACATCTCGAAAAATCGACTCGCCTCCAAAGGGTCTGACCCCCTTTTTTAGATAGCCTCCAATTAACGCCAACCGACTATTGTAAAGCGCGATGACGTTTGAATCAACGAGCGTTCCGAGATGAACGAATATTAGGCTTTGTTAGAAAAGGGGGTCTGTGTTAGAAAAGGAGTCAGACCCTTTGAGGGGCAGATACCCTTTTTCAGTTAGCTTCTTCCGTGTCGCGCGGATCTAAGGCGACCAAACACCATGAATGATCTTCGTTAGGCCGACTAAGCTGAAAATTGATAGCCTTCATTTCTACCTCATGTGTTCGTTACCTAAAACGCTCTTTTGCAGTACGCTCCTTTCAAGCCTCAGATTTTAAAAACGATCAAAAATCGTCAGCTTTTTGGCAAAATTTAAATCTTAGAAACCGGCGTTAGCCACTCAAAGCAATGGTGGCTAACGCACAGCATGTGACACGGTAATCAACAGCGCGAATCCCAACATTCCTTTAGTCCTTCGATTTCGTTAGCTTAATTGCTTGTCCTTTTTGCTTTTTTTTCTGCTTTGCCT
>JBGTHU010000729.1:0-6272 GCA_041745975.1 Mariniblastus sp. | reverse complement strand
CGGCTGCAACCGATGTTACATTATTATCCCTATGCCAAGCCGGGCGATCCAATCCCCATTACAATCCCTCGACTCTTCCGCCTGGGAACGGATCAAACGTTTGAGGAGATCTCCGTCAGCCACGAATTATTTGCCAACCCGTACTCGCTCAGCTTTGAACGTTGGAACGAAGATGGCTCCAAAGCCTACTTTTATTATAACCAGCGTGGCCACCAATGTTTACGTTTGTTAGAGTTGGAGTTGGCCAGCGGGGATGTGAGAACGATTGTCGAGGAAACCAGCGAGACGTTTTTGCATTATTCGACCGGAGACAAATCCGTTCGCCGCTGGTTGCCCGATGGCAGCTTGTTGTGGGCCAGCGAGCGATCCGGCTGGAACCACCTGTATCGCTTTGATCCGGAACGAGCCGAGTTGATTAATGCTGTTACCCAAGGGAATTGGAATGTACGGCAAATTGAATCGATCGACAACGAAAGCGGCACCATCTGGTTTTATGCCGTTGGCGTGCAACCCGATCAAGATCCCTATCACCGCCACTTTTGCCGAGTTCAATTTGACGGCACTGACTTTAAGGTGCTGACCGAGGGAGACGGAACCCACGAGATCCAATGGTCGCCTGACAAACGCTATTTGATTGACAAATTTTCTCGAGTCGATTTGCCACCGGTACACCAATTGCGTGATGCTGAAACGGGCAGTTTAATTTGTGAAATTGAGCAAGCTATTTGGACCTCTTGGGGCGACACTCCGCAGGCGCCCCGCTGGCTAATGCCAGAACGTTTTTCCGCAAAAGGACGTGATGGAGAGACGGATATTTGGGGAATTGTGCATTGGCCCCGTAATTTTGATCCAACCAAAAAATATGCGGTCATTGAAAGTATTTATGCCGGGCCGCATGACCATCATGTCCCCAAATCCTTTCGGGCACGCTATGGCTCACAGCGTTCGATGGCCGATGCAGGATTTATCGTGGTGCAGATCGATGGTATGGGGACAGCATGGCGCTCCAAAGCTTTCCACGATGTTTGTTATCGAAACTTGAGAGACTCAGGGTTTCCCGATCGCATCAAGTGGATTGAAGCACTGGCCGAAAAACATCCTCAAGTCGATAGTCAGCGTGTCGGCGTCTTTGGCGGTTCCGCAGGTGGCCAAAATGCGATGGCCGCACTTTTGTGGTTCCATGATTTTTACTCGGTCGCAGCCGCTGATTGTGGCTGTCACGACAATCGTATGGACAAAATCTGGTGGAATGAACAATGGATGGGCGAGCTGGGCGATGGCAGCCATTACGTCGCCAATTCGAACATGGAAAACGCTGAATTGCTAAAAGGCCATCTGATGCTGACGGTCGGTATGCTGGATCGCAATGTCGATCCAGCCACGACCCTGCAAGTGGTCAATCGATTAATGAAAGCCAATAAAGAATTTGTATTCCTGCCCATTATTGATGGGGGACATGGCTCCGGCGGGGCTTCCTATCCGGCTCGACAACGTCTGCGATTTTTTCAACAGCACTTGGGAGCTCCGGAAAAAATCAATCCGTAATCGCCGCGCTTCGAGCCAATCGAGAATTTTGGGTGCGGCCACGACGCTCTTGGAAATGAAGACTAGCTCATTTCCAGCAGTTCCATTTCGATCGGCTCCTTCAATTGCTGGAAATGATCCAACGAAACCTCCATCTGTTTCAACCGCTGATCAATTTGCGGTTGCATGATGGTTTCCCGGCCAATTCCCCAAGCATCGGCCAATGTATCGGCCAGATGAACGAGCAAGGTTAGTTTCTCATGGGCAATGGCTTGTTGCGGGTCTTCGTGATAGCTAATTGCCACTCGGACATCTTCAGGTAGATTCCATTGGATCGCCAACTTGTTGCCGATCTCTGGGTGAGTCAACCCAAACAACGAATGTTCATGTTCGGTCAATTCGATTCCGTAGTAATTGTGGGACAGAGGTTGATAGGCTTCGTGAGCCACTTCAAAAAAGAATAGTTGCCCCACATCATGGAAGATACCTGCCAAAAAGGCGGCGTTGGAATCGACCTCCCCCCCCCTTTCGGCCAATTTTCTGGCAGTAATTGCAACGGCCAAAGAGTGTTTCCACAAATGGGAAAATTCGGCTTTCTGCAAACCATTTCCTGAAAACACGGCTGCCGCCGCATGGGTATGTACCAACGAGCGGATGCGACCCAGTCCCATCAAGGCAATTGCATGCTCTATCCGACTCACTTGATCGCGGCACCCAATCATTGGGCTGTTAGCCATCCTGAAAACACGACTGCAAAGTGCCGCATCCGACTCGATCAATTTACCAATTTGTTTGAAATCAACATCCGGATTCTTTACCATCTCGGAAAGTTTTAAGACTATCTGAGGAAAAGGTCGAATCTCGAACGACTGCTTGAGTTTCTGCCGTATCAATTCCGGCAACGCTGGCTGTGTTTTACTACCAAACATGAGATATTCTCAATAGCAGAAAAGTTTTGGCTGAAAGGGAACATTAGACCCTTAATTATGGCACACAAATTGAGTGTAAACCGTGCCAAGATAATTCAATTATGTCAGAGGGGCCGAATTACACCACTCACGATGGGATTAATCGTTTGAATCGGAAAAAACCAATCCGTGATTTCAATGACAAATGCCAATTAAAGAAATCCGCGACTATTCCAATAAACCAGAATAATTTCGCATTACCAAATGACTGTCGATCTTCTGCACTAAATCGAAACCGACGCTGACGGCGATCAACAATCCGGTACCACCATAAAAACTGGCAACCAGAAAATCAACTCCTAACAGTGTCGTAATCATGGTGGGAACGACTGCGATCAATGCCAAGAACCCAGCGCCCACGTAGGTGATCCGTTCCAAGACATTGTGCAAATAATCTTCAGTTCGCCGACCAGGTCGGTAACCAGGAATGAACGTACCGTTTTCTTTCATGTTGTCCGAAATTTCTTTCGGATTGAACGTGATCGCTGTCCAGAAATAACAGAAGAAATAAATCAATCCGATATAGACCAAGTTATATACCATTGAAACGGGCGATTGCAACACACTTCCCAAGGAGGCAAAAAAGTTTCCAATCGCCCCTTCAGATCCCTTAAATAACCATTGCAGGAAAACGGGCGGAATCATCATTAAGCTTTGAGCAAAGATAATTGGCATCACCCCCGCTTGATTGATTTTCAAAGGCATATATTGTCGAGTCCCACCGTAGACACGACGTCCGCGAACATGTTTAGCACTCTGAGTCGGAATTCGCCGTTGTCCCAAAGTGATAAACACGACACCAACGACCACTGCGACAAACACGATAACCAGCAAAATAATCTTTTCCAGACCGAACGCTCCGGGATCAAGCCCTTTTAAAGTCATTTCAGCATTTGTTCCGACGCTGAGTAACGCAGCGGGCATTTGCGCAACAATCCCGGCCATAATCAACAGGCTGATTCCGTTCCCAATGCCATATTCATCGATCTGTTCACCCAGCCACATCATAAAGATACTGCCGGTGGTCATAATCAAAACCGCGGTCAACTGCCAGAACCAGGTTAAACTACCGGCACTGTTTTCGAAATCACCGGATGTCAGGTTGTTTCCACTACCATCGGAGGCCATCACGACGAACCAAAGATAGCCGGTACTTTGCACCAAGCACAATACAACGGTTAGATATCGAGTGTACTGATTAATCTTCTTACGCCCGGCTTCTCCCTCTTTTTTCAACTCTTCCAGGGGTTTATAAACGGTACCCATTAACTGCAGAATAATGGAAGCGGAGATATAGGGCATAATCCCCAAGCCGAAAATGGTCGCCATATTTAATTGGCTGCCTGAAAACACAGATACCTTGGCCAAAAACTGAGACATCGTTCCGCTCATGCTGCGGGAAAACTCAGAGATTGCCTCTTGGTCGATTACTGGCAAGGGTATCTGATAACCGATTCGATAAATGGCCAGTAAAAACAGAGTCAGAAAAATCTTAGTGCGAAGCTCCGGAATGGTAAAAATGATTCGGATTTTTTCTAACATATTTCGGTCCTTCGTCGTACCAACTGTATCGCTGAGTTGGCAAGCCTTGATCTTTTAATGGATTCGTTTAAGTCAAGCCAGTCGAACGGGTAAAGCAAGTAGGCGGTTGGTTAAATCGTGGAGGTTAACGCGTCAAACAGTTGGCAAGTCAAAATATCAAAGGAGACGTAGTGAAAGGGAGTGGCTCAACCGATGTCTACTATTTGATATTGTTAGCAACTATTTTCCTCTGTTTAATATTGGTTACTAAGCAAAAGCAATCTGCAAAATAGCTTACTGCAGAATGCTATGTTGATAATCACTTCTTGTTGGTCTTAGCCGATTTTTGTTTATTTTTCACGACGGGTTGCGGTTCGGGCAAAATTATAATTTCCCCACCAGCCTCTTCGATTTTTTGTTTGGCAGAAGCGCTAAACCGATGGGCGGCAACTTTCAATTTTTTGGATAAATTTCCGTTGCCCAACACCTTAAGCAGATCGTAACGATATTTGGCAAGATCACGTTCAGCCAGAGTTTGCGGATTGACCTCTTCACCGGCCTGAAACCGCGCTTCGAGATCGGCAACATTGACCTCGCCGATTCGATCCGCGAAGCTATTATTGAAACCTCGTTTTGGGACGCGTCGCACCAATGGCATCGCACCACCTTGAAAGACGGGTTTTCGCGAATAACCAGATCGGCTTTTGGCCCCTTTGTGACCGCGGCCGGAGGTTTTTCCCAACCCCGATCCGGTGCCTCGTCCGATCCGCTTGCGCTTCTTATTTTTTTCGATTCCCTCGTGGACTTCGTTCAGATTCACAGTTCGACTCCTCTCAGTCGCGACACATCGTCTTTGGTTCGGACTTTTTGCAGAGCATCAATCGTGGCTTTAACCAACGTGACGGGATTATTGCTGCCAAAGCTTTTAGTCAAAATATTCCTAATTCCAGCGGCCTCACAAACTGCGCGGACCGCAGATCCAGCGATCACACCGGTACCCGGACCGGCTGGCATCAGCAACACTTTGGCCGCACCACACCGACCTTTGATGGGATGAGGGATAGTACCCTCGACACCACAAATGGGCTTCATTGTCCGCATTGCTTGCTTATTTGCTTTTTCGACTGCCGGTTGGACTTCATTGGCCTTACCATAACCCCAACCAACTTTACTATCTCCATCGCCACAAACGACCATGGCGGCGAAACTAAAGCGTCTTCCCCCTTTGACCACGGCAGCACAGCGCTTGATTACTACAGTGCGTTCCACGATTCCACTACCGTGTTGAACGTTGTCTCCCTGTTTATCTTTTCGATTTTGTTTTGCCACTGAATCCTCGCCTGTAAGCCAGACACCTTATTTTTTGTAAAACGTGATTTAATTTGTTGATTTAATTCATTCGCAATAAAATCAATGGCCGCTTTGGCCATCGCACCGAATCAAAATTCCAGCCCACCTTCACGTGCTGCATCGGCCAATTCCGCGACCCGCCCGTGATACCGATAGGCACCTCGATCGAATCTAATTTTGGAAACCCCTAGTTCTTTGGCTCGCTCAGCAATCAATTGTCCGATTCGTTTCGCCGCTTGGCAATTTCCACCATGACTGATTTCACCGGCCAAAGCCTTTTCGCGAGTGTTGGCCGAAGCAACAGTAACCCCCGCATCGTCGTTAATCAATTGAACATAAATATGTTTGTTACTACGTCGGACAGAAAGCCGAGGACTATCGGCATCCCCTCGAACTTTATTCCGTACCCGGTTGGCCCGCCGCCAACGTTGCTTATTTATAATTTTTTGTTTCTTCACCGCTAACTACTCGCAACAAATAAATGATTGAATTAAAATAATGGTTTGGGTCATTTGATTATAGGGAACGACGACAAAATTTCGAGACCCCGGCAACCGTTTACCCTTTGGCCGACTTACCAGCCTTGATTTTGACTTGCTCACCAACGTAACGAATCCCTTTTCCCTTGTAAGGCTCAGGCTTTCTCAGCGACCTAACTTCGGCAGCGAACTGCCCAACTTTCTGTTTGTCGCAACCTGACACATTAATATGGGTATTATCGGGACAAACTGCCTGCACCCCTTCTGGAATTTGTTTTTTCAGTTCATTGGCTAATCCCACCCTCAGGGTAAGGACACTGCCAGCAATATTGGCAACGTAGCCAACGCCCTGCAATTCCAACTTCTTTTCATAACCGTCTTTAACGCCAATCAGCATGTTACTGATTACGGAGCGAGTCGTCCCATGCAT
>JBGTHU010000728.1:0-8057 GCA_041745975.1 Mariniblastus sp. | reverse complement strand
TTGCTGAATCTGTCATATGGCTATGGCAAAGTCTTCGTTGTTCCCCATGAACATGTCAATGGGCTGTGGCAGGGGGGAATGATCGAACTGCCGCTGCCGACTTTTCCCACCGGCATCATGCGCGGTCGGTTCCATCCTGGTGATGGCCAGCTGTATACTTGCGGGATGTTCGCTTGGGCTGGCAACGCCACCCATCCCGGCGGTTTATACCGCATTCGATATACGGGTCAACCGGTCGGATTGCCGCTGGAATTAAAAGCTTACCGCTGGGGAGTGGAAATTACGTTTGCCGAACCGATCGATCCCAACTCCGTTGACGTACTGCAAAATTATTCGATTGAGGCCTGGGATTTGAAACGGACGGCTCGCTATGGCTCGGATCATATCAACCAGCGTGCGTGGTCGGTCACCGCAGCTCAGCTATCTGCTGACGGGAAAAAATTACAGTTGCAAATCCCTGATATCGCTGCGACCTGGGGAATGGAGATTGTCTACCGCTTGAAATCGGCGGAGGGGCAAACGCTGACCGGAAAAATTCATAACACGATTCATCATTTAAGGAATTAAAGGGAAAGAATGACTAAGAAAGAGACTCGAACTCAAGCACCAAGCGTCCTAATGTGTGACAATCACCTTCCGTTCAAACGCTGCTGTCGAATTTTCGCGGCAATCGTATTTGGGTTGGGGACCTTTTATTATGGAATGCAAGTCGGTGCTGGGGTTGAGGTCCATGCCGACCATCTACCCGACGATCAAATTCCCGACTTCACCGCTGGTGATCCGATTCCTGACGGGATGACCCACGATTGGAACCTTGGTCCGACCGGAGCTCGCGGCTGGATGTACAGCCAAAAAATGGTCACCAGCGACGCCAGACAGATTAAAATCACACAAGTCGCAACCGATTCGCCGGCGGCTGATGTGTTATCGGTCGGCGATGTGATTTTGGGTGTCGCGGGTCAACCATTCTCATTTGATCCTCGAACCGAATTCGGCCAAGCGATCAACGCTGCCGAAGGGAGCGACAGAGAAGGGAAATTGAAACTGACTCGCTGGCGCGATGGTCAGATCGTCGAAGTGACCATTCAACTCCCCGTGCTGGGATCGTATAGTAAAACCGCTCCGTATGATTGCGACAAGTCGGTTCTGATTCTCCAGCAAGGCTGTCGTACGCTGGCTCAGCGGATGCAAGACGGAAATTACTCCCGACGACAAAACCCGATCGTACGATGTTTGAATGGGTTGGCACTTTTGTCCAGCGGCAACCCGGAATATCTACCGGTCATCAAAGCCGAAGCGGAATGGGCGGCTGATTTTTCAACGGACAGTTTTCAAACTTGGTATTACGGTTATGCCACGATCTTTTTAGCCGAATATATCTTGGCCACCGGGGATCAATCGGTGTTACCCGGCTTGCAACGATTGACACTGGCTGCGGCCAATGGCCAGAGTATCGTCGGATCATGGGGACACAAGTTCGCCGGAACCGACGGGCGATTGCAAGGTTATGGGATGATGAATTCGCCGGGCATTCCGCTGACCATCGGCATGGTTTTGGCATCCAAGGCCGGTGTGAATGACCCGCAGGTCAGCGAAGCGATTGAACGGAGTGCTCGTCTAATTCGATTTTACATCGGTAAAGGGGCGATTCCTTATGGCGACCATCATCCGTGGATTCAAACCCACGAAGATAACGGCAAGTGTGGCATGGCGGCGGTGATGTTTGCCCTATTGGGCGAATGGCCGGCGGCTGAATATTTCGCTCGCATGAGTGTGGCTTCCCACGGTGCGGAAAGAGACACCGGGCACACCGGCAATTTCTTCAACATGTTGTGGGCCATGCCAGCCATCGATTTGGCTGGAACTCAAGCCACCGGAGGTTGGATCGATGAATTTGGTGGTTGGTATTTCGATTTGGCTCGACAAGCCGATGGAGCGTTTGTTCATCAAGGTCCGCCGGAACCGAAACCGGACAGTTATGGCAAATGGGACGGCACCAGTAGTTATTTGTTGGCCTACGCCTTGCCTTTGAAAAAACTTTATCTGACGGGAAAAGCTGCCTCCGCGATTCCCGCATTCGACGCATCGACAGTCAGTTCCTTGATCGCCGACGGACAAGGTTGGGACAACAAAAACCGCAACGAGTATTACGATCGGCTGACGATGGAAGAACTATTGCAGCGGCTGAGCAGTTGGTCACCGACCGTTCGCGAGCGATCGGCAATGGCACTGGGGCGACGGCAAGAAGTTCCGGTGGGTCAACTGATCGAGATGGGCCAATTGGCGGACTTGAACGCTCGCTACGGTGCCTGTGAAGGATTGGCTCATCTGAAGGCCCGCGGTAGCCAGGGGGTCGATACCCTGCAGAGCCTGTTGTCACATGACGATCTTTGGTTGCGGATCAAGGCGGCCGATGCGCTGGCGGCGATCGGCGAACCCGCGATGAAGACGGTGCCCGAATTGCTAAAAATGCTTACTCGGGGAGCCAGTGAACTTGATCCGCGAGGCATGGAGCAACGGTATTTGACTTTTGCGTTGTTTGATCGACGGCAAGGGATGTTAAGGCGGTCGCTGGACGGGGTCGATCGCGAACTGTTAAATGAAGCGGTACGAGCAGGTTTGACCAACCAAGATGGCCGCGCCCGTGGGAATTTCGGTTCGGTTTATCAAATGCTATCCTACGAAGAGTTGCGGCCACTCTTCCCGGCGATTTATCAAGCGACCGCTCAACCAGCCCCCAGCGGCATCATGTTTGCCGATGGGATTCGACTGGCGGGAATTGATCTCATGGCTCAGCATCGTATTGAGGAGGGGATGGAACTCTGCCTGGATGTGATGAACATCAACAGCTGGGGGGAAAAGAAACGAATTGCCCATTGTTTGAAGACGCTGAGTACTTACGGAGCAGGGGCCAAACCCTTGCTTCCTCGACTGCGTCAGTTGCAAATCGATTTGGCACAATCGGATCAAGCCCATCGTTTGCAAGACGAAATGGATTATTTGCGGAAGATGATCGAGGAGATCGAGACGTCGAAGGAGGACGTTGTGCTAAAGCGTTTGGCTGGGGAAGAGGGTTGATTTGGCACTGAGTGGCTTGCACCGCTCCGCTAAGGAATTGTCCCGATTTAAGGGTAGTCGCTCGACTCTCCGAGGCGAGAAATCACGGCTCAGTGAGCCGTGCGACGAAGTGGCAAATCGGGAACTTATTTCGGGACAATTCCAAATATGAACGGATTGAGGACAATTCAGTAGTTGGGGCGTGGACAAAATGTCAAAAAAATTGAAAAATTCGACTATTCCACTCATTGACATATCGATATATTACGATATGATTTACAAGTCAGGTGAAACATGAAAGTTACGAAAAAAAATATTGGAAAACCGCAAGGCGATGTGGCATCATTCGTGCCGGCAGCTGAGTGTCTTAAGACCTTGGCCCACCCCGCACGATTAAGGATGGTGCAATTGTTGTTAAGCGGCAAGTATTCGGTGGGCGAATTGGCCGAAGATTGCCAAGTCCCGGATAATGTGGCATCGGAACATTTGCGACTAATGCAACGCTGTGGATTCTTGACCAGTGAGCGTGAAGGACGAATGGTTTTTTACCAAATCGCTGAGCCTCACCTAAAGAGCTTAATGAATTGTATTGAGGGCCGTTTCCTAAACTCGTAATGGCTCTTTCGTTTTTTTCAACAACATATCGTCAGGTTGCGACATTGCGAATCGTTTGTGTGCTTAACTTCAAAAAGCGTTGACAATTGGCTATATTGAAAATCGACCAGAGATCTCATTTAATCAATCGGACTGAAGTATTGGAATTTATTTGTGGTAGTTGTTGTCTTAGGCGCATTGGCGATTGGATTGACGCTTGGTCTGTTGGGTTCGGGTGGGTCTGCCGTGACCGTTCCGGTATTGGTCTACCTGGTCGGTCACGATGTGAAACAATCGATTGCCGAGTCGATGGCTATCGTGGGATTAATTTCCATGGTGGCAGCCTTTCCCTACGGACGGCATCGGTTGATTGACTGGACCAGTGTTTTGTATTTCGGCATTCCGGGTATGTTTGGCACCTTTGCTGGAGCGTGGTTGGGAGGACTGGCACCGGGGGCGTTGCAATTGGCGGTGTTTGGCACGGTTCTGGTAGTGTCGGCTTTCGCCATGTTTAAGAAGTCGAAGTTTCAGGAGTTGTCCAGCGAATTTGATGCAAAAGAAATACAGCGATCTTCGATTGCAAAGATCGGGCTGGAAGGAACCATCGTCGGAATCATTACGGGCTTTGTGGGAGTCGGCGGTGGCTTTTTAATTGTTCCTGCATTGGTATTGTTGGGGAAACTTCCGATCCGGATGGCGATTGGAACCAGCTTAGTGATTATTGCCTTGAAATCGGCGATCGGATTCATCAAGTACCAACATCATTTGCTGACAGTCGAAGATCGGTCGGTCGACCTATCGACGCTATTGATTTTCAGTTTGATTGGCATTGTCGGTAGTTGGGCCGGTCAACGATTAAATGCGAGACTAAACCAAGATTTGTTGAAACGGCTTTTCGCCATTTTTTTAATGGTGTTGGGAATTTGGTTATTTTTCAGCGAGGGAAGCAAGTTGATTTCGCCAACGGATTCTTCCCCAGGAATTCCGTCGATCGATCGCGTTGATGGCGACACATAAATTATTGTTTTGAAGTGTTTGGGTTGATCGTTTTCAATTGCGTGGCTAATTTAATCGATCGATGCCGATTAATTTTTGAAAGGAGATTGGGAGATGTTGCTGAAATATTTTTATGACAAAGCAGTTGCTCATGCGTCTTACATGGTTGGCTGTCAGAGAACAGGCGAAGCCGTGATTGTCGATCCAGGCAGAGACATTGATCAATATCTCAAAACGGCCAAGGAGGAGGGCGTAAAAATCACAGGAGTTGCCGAAACCCATATTCATGCCGACTATGTCTCGGGAGCACGCGAGTTAGCGGATCAAGTTGGAGCGAAACTATACGTTTCCGACGAAGGCCCCGCCGAGTGGAAGTATCTCTATGCCGACCAGTACGATCATCAGTTATTAACCGACGGCGACGTATTCATGGTGGGGAATATCCGTTTTGAGGTGTTGTATACTCCGGGCCATACTCCCGAAAGCATCTCTTTTGTGATCACAGATCAGGGTGGCAGTGCGGATCAACCGATGGGAATTTTCACTGGTGATTTCGTGTTTGTTGGTTCAATCGGTCGCCCCGATCTTTTGGAAGAGGCGGCTGGGCTGGCCGGTACAGCGGAACCGGGAGCGCGGGATTTGTTTAAGTCGATCGAGCGATTTAAATCGCTTCCTGATTATTTGCAAGTCTGGCCCGCTCACGGAGCCGGCAGTGCTTGTGGTAAGGGCTTGGGTGCGATTCCATCTTCGACGGTGGGATACGAAAAACTGTTCAATCCAGCGTTGCAATACTCCGACGAAGAGGATTTTGTTCAATACATTCTGTCGGAACAACCGGAGGCACCCAAGTATTTTGCTGTTATGAAACGGGTCAACAAAGAGGGTCCGGCGATTATCGGTGATCAAAAGATCCCAGCCCAATTGCCCGTCTCTCAACTTACTTCAATGATTACCGAAGGGACGGTGATCGACCTGGCCCCGCCAGCTCAATTCGCCGATCGACATGTGGCCGGTACCATTAATATTCCGACTCGTATGTTGGCTGCGTGGGCCGGCTGGGTGGTTGACTATTCAAAGCCTGCTTACCTGATCGCCAATCCCTCAGATCTCCCAGAGGCCATGCGGGTGCTCCGCAAGATCGGGCTGGACGATGTTCGAGGCTACTTTGATCAGGAGGAAGTACGGCAAAGTGATTTAACGCAGGAAAGCTACCGCCAGGCTTCGCCAGCGGAATTGTTGGATCCGATTCGTGAAGGGAAATTAAATCTGATCGATGTTCGTTCTGCCGAAGAATGGAAGGAATGCCGCATCAGCGAAGCAAACCATCATTTCCTCGGTCGTTTATTGGACAACTTGGACCAGCTGGACAGGGGCAAACCAATCGTGGCCCAGTGTCGCACCGGAGGCCGATCGGCGATTGCCGCCAGTCTGCTGAAGGCTGCGGGTTTTGAAGTTATCAACATGACCGGTGGATTTTTGGAATGGGATTCGTTGGAGTTGCCCACCGATTGCCGATCTGCGACCGTGACATTGGCTTAGGTTTCGGCAATCGTCAACCGTTGACTAATGGTTATCGCTCTACCCAATTGGCGGAAATCGTGGAGAGCTGATGTTTCGGCAGGAGTCTCAACCTCACTGTCAATTGGTAAACGGTTACATGAATTTAGGCACGGATGCTTACTTTCGATCTAGCTCGATTTTAATGGCATCAAAACTAGCGGTGCCGATGGCTCCAAATAACCCAACGCGAACGATCGCATCCTGGGCTGCTCTGGGAACGCGGATTTTTTGCTCATGAAGTTTCCAGGGCTGCGTGCCCTGGAAAGGGCCAATCACGGTTTCGCCTACTCGTTCACGATTTCTGTCGTAGAAGCTCAAAACAATGGCGGGGAACTCATCATTGGTCGCCCCACGAGAGACATTTTCGCAAGAAAAATAAGCGGAAAATTTGATTGAAGAGACTTGCCCCCCGTCGATCGCAAAGGCCTGCATGACGTGTGTCAGCTGGCCAGGAACTTGGTTTTGAAATTGAATAAATTGAGCGCCGCTGGGAGCATTGGGTGAGGGAATCAGTTGTAAATTTCGTTGGTAGTACCAGCCTTTGACAAAGCCGTTTTCGTCCACGCCTTCTTCAAAGTCACCGTTGATAATTTCGGGCTTACTGGGATCGGGAAGTACCTCTCGCTTTTCTTCCGCCGCTCCGGTCATCGGTACAAACAACGTGGGGCGGAGTGCGACTCGCTCCATTTGCCCTTCTTTTTTTTCCAACAGATAAAGCGTCTGTTGGTGTCGTTCACCCATGGGAACAATCATCAATCCCCCGTCCTTAAGTTGGTCGACCAGCGGCTGAGGGATATCTTCGGGCGAGCAGGTTACGATGATTTTGTCGAAGGGAGCGTGTTCGGGCCACCCCAGATAGCCATCTCCAATTTTGGTGAAGACGTTTTTATACTCTAATTTTTCAAGGACCTTCATGGCATTCCGTCCCAACGATTCCACGATCTCAATGGAGTAAACTTCCTTCACCAGAGGGCTGAGGATGGCCGCTTGGTAACCGCTGCCGGTTCCGATCTCGAGTACGCGATCGGTAGGTTGGGGGTCAAGGCTTTCGGTCATGTAAGCAACAATAAAAGGGGACGAAATCGTTTGACCGGCCCCGATGGGGATCCCCGCATCCAAGTAGGCTTGGGTTCGTCGCAGCTTGGTGGGTACAAATTCATGCCGCAAAGTTGATAGCATGGAACGCAGCACCCGCGGGTCGGATACACCTGCCCCTTTGACAGCCAACTCCACCATGCGGGCCCGTTGCCGAGCGTATTCGGGCGAATCCTGGCCCAACGTTGGTGGAACCGTGATTATATTCAGCACAATCGTTGCCAATGAAACCAGCAGCAACCGTAGGTCAAAGAACTTGTTTGCAGAAATCATTTTTGCCCCGTGACGAAGTAAAGATGCCGAGCTAAACTATTACACATGAACGCAAGCCACGAAGAAAACCAAGATTCTCTACGCCCCGCAGTGGCTTTTATTCTACCTTTATTTCTGTTTTTAGTCATCGCCAGCTGGTATCCTAATTTTGCTGACTCTCACACAACGGCAGTGGAACCGGAAGAACTGCTCTGGGGCCGCTTCACAGAAACACAAGTGTATGTTGGCATGGTGGCGGGACAAATTATTGTCGCAACGTCATTATTACTTTACTTCTTGCCCATCTACCGCCGGCATTTTCCGATGAAAATTTCTTGGTTGGGCGTGGTCGTTGGCGTGATCGGTGTCGGATTGTGGATCGGAATCTGCGAACTGCAACTGGAACGCTCTTTTTTTCGCATGATTGGATTGGACAGTTGGTCTGAGACACGGCCCGCTTTCAACCCGTTCGAAAAAATTGACGATTCCGGCTTGCGTGGCCT
>JBGTHU010000727.1:0-6422 GCA_041745975.1 Mariniblastus sp. | reverse complement strand
CTCACTTTGCTGCTTGGGGAAAACTGGGACGCCAAGTCTATTTATTCAACCAACATTGGGAACGTATTGACGCGCTCCCAGAATTAGGATTCGAGCATGAAGGGATTGTCGATGTTCAATTAATTCCCGGATCGGTTCGATTGGCTTTGCAGTTTTCAAAGAACACAGAGAACTCTGCAGTCCAACTGCCCGACCCAAATGCTGCCACCGCCACATCTGAACCAGGTTTGTTGATGTTGTTCGCCAATGGTCGAGGGTGTTATTTATTCGATCGGCAGCAGCGGAAAATGGAGCTACAGACTCGCGAACCGGCTGAAGCGATGGCTTGGATGCACGATCAATTTGCACGGTTGGTTTTTTCGGTAGGTGATCAATTGAAGTTCAAGCCGGAACGGGAAAGTAATATTTCTGATTTTCGCGGCAGAAAATTTTTAGATCTGGCTTTCGCATATCCCTTAACAGGATCGGTGAAAGCGGTTGATAATGATTTGTCGACCGCGAGAAGCCGGACCGAGAAAGCTTCGCAGCGATGCCGGTTGATTGCTTCTTTCTTGGACGGCCAGCAAAACTGGTACGTTGCGGGAGTATCGCCACGGGGTGATGTTCGTTGGCAACAACCTGTAGGTAGTCAATTGTTCGAAAGTCAGATTTTCCCCATGGCAGGTATCGAATTGTCAGATGGGCAACTGCTGTTTGCGATTGCCGATGGAGACCGTTGGGTGACGTTGATCAATGGCGAAGGGGCTTACATGGGCCAAATTGTCGCTCGATCGAACATTCAAGGGATCAGTTTGGCGGAAGTCCAAGGAGAGCCTCAATTGTTGTTGTCTCAAGAACATTCGGTGGATTGCTTTCGATTGAGCCAAACTTCGGTAGAAATGATTCGTGCTTCTTCTCCCGTTGGCCAACAATCGGACAACTTAGACCAATAGACGAATCATTCAGATTCCGATAAAGTGAAGATCGATGTTTCAAGAACGATATTTCAGCAGGATATCTTGGCATGCTGCTCGCACCACTATTTCGCTGAAATACTTTAAATATCAATATTTTCAAGACAATCGACACTCATTAACCCAATACCCCCAATTCGAACCATGGTAACCAAGTTGTTGGATCTGTTAAAAAACGAAGAAAATTTCGCATTTTTTCTGTTTTTGCTCTACGTTGGAGGCATGACAAAATTGATGCTGTATGTCATTGTGACCTGGTGTTGGACCGGTTAGCCCTTGAATTTTTTTTGCTTTCAGTGCATATTACTGAAATTGATGAAGAGGTCTGCATCCCTGGCAGCGTTTGCCAAAGGTTGACAGGCACCCGGAAAGGATAATCGATACATTTTTCTCGATTTCCTCCGGTTTTCCACCAATAAACGCTCAACCCTAAGGAGCAATTGAAGATGGCGCGTTACACTGGCCCCAAAGGCCGCATTAATCGACGTTTGCAAACACAAGTTTACGAGAGCAATGGTGCTATTAAAGCACTAAATCACGAAAAACGGGGTAAACAACCCCCCGGCATGCACATCCGGTTCCGTCGTCCTTCGACTTACGGTACCGCGTTGATGGAAAAACAGAAGATCAAGCATTTTTATGGCTTGGGTGAGCGTCAACTTCGGCGTTATTTTGATCGGGCGACCCAAATGAAGGGGGACACCGGTGAAAACCTGTTGCTGATGTGCGAAAATCGCTTGGACAATGTCGTGCGTCGAGTCGGTTTTTGTCGGACTCGGCCGCAAGCCCGACAAGGAATCGCTCACGGACATTTTTTGGTGAACGGAGTTAAAGTCGACAAACCTTCCTACCAACTGCGTCCGGGAGATATCATCACCCTTAGATCGCGTGAAAACGTACTGAAAATGTACCAACGGATTCGCGAGCAAGGAATCGATGGTGAGGGGCTTGACTGGGTATCCCTCGATACCGATAAACTGGTTGCCACCGTCAGCGGTAAACCCAGTTCCAGCGAAATCAGCCTACCGGTCGATGCGAACACGGTCGTCGAGTTCTTGTCTCGATAGCAAAATTTGCGAAAATCGCGGCTGAAAAAGGGGTTAGAACCTCGGGCGAATCGATTTGTCGAGGTATTTGGTCTCGCCGGAGAGGGTCTGACGCCTTTTTAAATCGAGACCAATGGCAGATGAAAATTTACTTTCCATAATTAGTCGAGTCTTTCCAAGACTTGGTGAAAGTAGCCGCGTCATATCAGAACTGGGTTCAAGAATAACTCAATAGAATAATTAAATTTTAGTTTGCCGCGGCGGCTTAAAAAAAATCCGACAGCGATCTTTTTCAAGATCGCTGTTTTCATATAAACATACACAGTCCCGATTGCCGGGCGCAGATTGGAGAGACAGGATGCATACACAAATTGTAGTTATTGGAGGCGGACCAGGCGGATACGCGGCAGCTTTTTTAGCTGCCGATGAAGGAATGGACGTGACATTAGTGGAAGCGGAGGGAAAATTGGGTGGGACTTGCCTACTGCGTGGGTGCATTCCCTCAAAAGCGCTGCTGCATGTTTCCAAAGTCGTTTCCGAGGTCGAGGAACTCGATCATGATTGGGGTGTATCTTTCGGCAGCCCGCAAATTGAATTGGACAAACTGCGATCTCGAAAAGAAAAAGTAATTTCCACTCTTTCCGGTGGCTTGGGCGGTTTGGCGAAACGCCGCAAAGTCAGCGTCATTAAGGCACATGCCAAATTTTTGGATGCTAAGACCTTAACCTTGGAGGGAGATGACGCATCGATCCCTGCCGGTAACAAGCTGACTTTTGATCACGCGATCATCGCCACCGGTAGTGTACCTGCCATGCCCGGTGCTTTCGATCTGAATAGTGATCGTGTGATGAGTTCGACCGGAGCCCTGGATTTGGTGGACATCCCAGAAACGATGCTGGTCATCGGGGGAGGCTACATCGGATTGGAAATGGGTACCGTGTACGCTCACCTGGGAACCCGCGTCAGCGTCGTCGAACTTCAAGACGGCCTGTTGATGGGTGCCGATCGGGATTTGGTGAAACCCCTGCAGCGACGTTTGCAGAAATTGTTTGAAGATCGAATTTTTTTGGAAACTAAAGTTGGCAGCTTAAGTTTGGTCGGCGATCAAGTTCAAGTTACCTTTGAAGGCCCAAAAAAGTTTGGTACCGAAAAGTATGATCGCGTGTTGATTTCCGTCGGGCGACGACCGCTGACTGAGAATTTGGGGCTGGAAAATACCCAAATAAAAACGGATCGCCGTGGCTTTATTCTGCACGATGCAACGCTGCGTACGGACGAGCCGAACATTTTCGTGATTGGCGATGCCGCCGGTGAACCGATGCTGGCCCACAAAGCGAATCACGAAGGGAGGCATGCGGTTGAAGTCATTTTGAAGCACGCTAAGGAGTTTGATCGCCGAGCCATTCCGGCGGTTGTTTTTACCGATCCAGAGATCGCCTGGACAGGCATCACGGAAGATGAAGCCGTACGCGATGGCGTGCGGCACGAAGTCGTTGTCTACCCCTGGGCGGCCAGCGGGCGAGCTCAAGCGCTGGGACGAACCGAAGGCTTAACCAAATGGATTGTCGACCCGGATTCCGAACAAATCCTAGGCTGTGGCGTCTGCGGCCCCGGTGCCGGGGAGCTGATCGCCGAAGCGACACTGGCCATTGAAATGGGATGCCAAATTCGTGATATTTCCGAAACCGTTCATGCTCAT
This sequence comes from Mariniblastus sp., assembly GCA_041745975.1. GTDB lineage: Bacteria > Planctomycetota > Planctomycetia > Pirellulales > Pirellulaceae > Mariniblastus. Next base: position 2,724 of record JBGTHU010000727.1, on the reverse strand, counting down.
CCGACTCTCAGTGAGACGTTGATGAATGCGGCAGAAGTTTTCTATGGCACCGCCACTGAGATCTACAAGCCGCGTAAAAAAGATTGATTCGACAGTAACAATCACGGATTGGCATTGCCACTGCCCCTCGGCCCCAACCAAGCTCGACTCGGTTGAGCCAAGGATTTACCACTTCCCGGCGGCCTCGACCAATTCAGCAACCAGCGCGACTCATACCTTGCGCGTCGCGGTTGGGGGCCGGCTTGCGTAACCGTTGAGAAGTGCTAGAAGCTAGGGCTTGAGGCTTACCGTTGCCTTTGAAAATGCACCCGTTTTTGAGACTGCCGTTAAGTCTCTCAGCAATCGTTTTCTGAAAACGGGCCTGCTGGCCATGTTGGCGGTAAGGCTCGAAAGGGCATTTCACATGGAAATAGCGTCATTTGACGCGAGTGGTCAGGGCCGGGATCGAACCGGCGACACATGGATTTTCAGTCCATTGCTCTACCAACTGAGCTACCTGACCAACCAGAAATATAGAGTAGCAAAAACTTTCATGCTGGAAAAGGGGATCACTGTTTTTTCAGAGATTATGTATTTGGAAATGGATCTTAAACAAGGATTATGCCAGATATTCCAACAAACTTGTTAGAAATCAAAAGGATGAACGGCATTCGAACCCCAAAACATCGAGACTGCCGTCGATTGCTGTCTGGCAAGCGCGCCAGCTTAAGTTGAAGAGTGATAAGTTGAGAGGTTTGTATTGATTGTTACGGTGCCTCCGTTGAGGGTCATTCGAACCCATTTAATTCGTCGATGGTCAAAACGTGGGTTTGGTTTTCTGGGAATAAAAGGCGGTTAGAAATCATGTTAGTTCGGATCACTTTCCAAAAATTTGCGAGTTTTCAGATTTTCAAGTTGGGAATGATAATTTTCCTGACTTGCGGCATCCATGTAACAGATGTTGGAGCCCAAGACAGCAAAAACGATCGGCGGATAGGCAACGGACGATTCTTTAAGAATCTTCGTGAACAATTTAGCCAATCCGAAAATGATAATTCTAAAAAAGAAGATCACGGAAGTAAGAATGCGGGACCAAATCCGCAGGGAAACGGCCAAAATCAAGCTCTAAATCAAAACCAAAATCGCAACGTTGCATCCAATCGTCCTACTCTTTCAGGTGCTCGACCCAACTACCCGCCACAAGCGGGTCCGGCCAACAGCCAACTTTCCCGATCGCCGCAGGCTGAAGGGAATCGCTTTCAACGTAATACTTCTCCCAATGCCAATCTATCTGGTCAGCCAAACCGCATTTCCACGGTGGCTCAACAACGAGAATTGCAACAACGCCAACTGGAATACGAACGAGCGAGACAAGCATTTTTGGCTGCCGAACAAGCTTATCAACAAACCGCTCAGCGATATAATGTGACTCAACCTCCGCCGCTTCAGTCGTTGCCGCAAGCCAGCCGCGGAGTGCAGAGCCGCAATGATCCAGCACAGTTGCAATACTCCGGTAGTCCCTTACAGGATAACCGAATGCAGGCAGTGTCTGCCAGAAGACGAAACGAAAATTCAACCGGTTTTGGCATGAAATTAAAGACCGATAAGTCAGACAAGATTCTGATCGACAATATGGATCGAAATGGCAACGCAGATAACGCCGGTCTTAAAAAGGGAGATCAAGTCATCGCTATCGGTGGCGTTCCAATTGATACGGTGGAAGAGTTTGAAGAGATCGCTCAAATTTTGAATGACGGCGATCAAATGGAAGTCCGAGTTCTTCGACGTGGAAAGGAAATTGACGCCGTATTGGCATACGGCGAACCAATCGATACCGAGAATGGTTTCAACCAATCTGCGACACTCGGGAATTCCTCCAATTCATCAAGCAATTTGCCCGCATCGAACCAGCGTCAGAGGATTGGTAGTGGCGTTGCTCCCGACTTTGTACCTCGATCGGATCAATACTCATTGCCTTCACGATCCGATGCCGGAAGCCTTCGTGCGGCTCCACAAAATACACCATTAAGACGCTATGAAATTCCGACTCCGCCCAGCCAGCGACAGCAACAACATCGAAGCTTGCATGAATTGGAGTTGGATTTGAAATCAAATCTTGAGGCGGAGCAATCCAATACGAACAGAACTTCAAGGCGGCCCAACTCGATTCTCGAAATCGATTAACGACCGTCAAATCGATATAGTTTCGCGTGCGATCGTGAATCAAGGGATTGTCTTTGAATCCGAAGCACGCTATAACGCGGTGGGACACCAAAACGTCTAGCCGCGTTTTTTAATTTTAACCAATAACGGGTGGAAAGGGAGGTTAAGGCTCCTGCCAAAACAGCAATTACTCGTAACCATTCAGCCGATTGAAGTAGATCGGTCGCCGCCACGAATTTTGCGGAAAAAGTTCGCAAAACTCTGAGCTTTTTCTATCGCAAAATTCGCTTTGGCTCCCGGTTAAACGACTTCTCGCTTCAGGCGGCAGAAGTGTTACCTTTTTTATCAGTCCTTCAAATCAATCCGCGATGGAAAAATCACAGACTTTCAACGTTGAACTCCCTCCATCGGCCGCCACGTCATACCCGATCCAAATTGAATCGGGATTGATAGATCGGATCGCCGGTACCATAAAGGCTACATTTCCGGATACAAATCAAGTTCTAATCACCGACGAAGTCGTTGCCGGATTTTATTTGGATCAATTCAAATCTTCGCTTGAGTTTGCGGGTATTTCGACGT
>JBGTHU010000726.1:0-4059 GCA_041745975.1 Mariniblastus sp. | reverse complement strand
GGGGCAGTTCGTTCAGCAAGTTAACGACCGAACCAAGGAGTACAACGGAATTCCTATCCCCGTGGTGGTCACGGTTTTTAATGATCGCTCGTTCGAGTTTGTTACCAAGAGTCCTCCCGCGGCAGCCCTGCTGAAAATGGCGGCTGGTATCAAAAGTGGTTCAGGGGTTCCAAATCGAAACAAGGTTGGCAAGGTCACTCGACAACAGGTTGAAGACATTTGCAAGCAGAAAATGGAAGACTTGAATGCCCGAGATTTGGAACACGCTTGCCGCATGATTGAAGGGACGGCTCGCAGCATGGGGCTTGAGGTTGAGGATTAGGCTGCGGCAGATCAATGGTGCAGTGTTTTCTTGGTTCCGCGTCAAGGTTTTTTTGGTGTTTATAAATTAGGTTGATTTCATGAAGCGTTCTAAAAGGTATCGTTCTTTGGCGGCTAAAGTTCCCTCGGAACCTGTTGTGTTGTCCTCGGCTGTGAAGTTGCTAAAAGGCTTTGAGGGGACGAAGTTTGACCAGACAGTGGAAATTCATATGCGATTGGGCATTGATTCGAAACAAGCCGATCAAAAAGTCCGCGGTTCGTTGGTGCTGCCCCACGGAATCGGTAAGTCTCAACGTGTGGTTGTGTTTGCCAAAGATGCATTAGCTGAAGCTGCAATGGCAGCAGGTGCCGATGCAGTCGGTCAAGCCGATTTGGCCAAGCGAATTACCGATGGCTGGCTGGATTTTGATGTTTGTATCGCAACCCCCGACATGATGGGGGTCGTCGGTCCGCTGGGTCGCGTCTTGGGCCCTCGTGGGATGATGCCGTCGCCGCGAGCTGGCACGGTAACGATGGATGTTGCCAATGCCGTCAGCGAGTACAAAGCGGGTAAAGTTGAGTTTCGTTCGGATAACGGAGGCAATGTTCATGGCGTGGTGGGCAAGCTGAGTTTCGCCGAAGACAAGATTGTCGATAATGTGAATGCCTTTGTTGCCTTTGTGAATTCGCTTAAGCCGTCTGCCTCCAAGGGGGTTTACCTGCGCAGTCTCACGCTTTCGGCGACAATGGCCCCCGGAATTCCCTTGAGCGCGTGATGCGTTGCGTGACGATGGGCGTTGTCGGTTTTGACAAGGTCGTTCATGAAAGCCTTCGGTGGGATTGGGGCCAATGGTTTGGCAATGTTGAAACTTGTTGAGTTTCAGTTTTGAGTTTTAGTTAACATGTGGTTTAATAGATAAGTAGTAAATAGAAATACAGGATTGCGTCATCGATTCAGAGTGTTTTTGGTAGCATTTTGAAAGGTTACGTTGGGATTTCCCTCATCCAGCAATATTGGTAAAGCTATGAGTAAGTTTGTTAAAGAGATGATGGCTCGCGATCTTTCGGACCGTTTGCAAGGGGTCGAAGATTGTTTGGTGGTCAATGTCATTGGAATGAATTCGGGTTCGACCGCAGGTCTGAGGAAGCACTTGCGGGACAAGAATATTCGGATGATGGTTGTCAAGAACAGCGTTGCTCGCAGAGCCTGCGAGGGGAGTTCATTGGCACCGGCGTTTGAAGGGCTCGATGGGTCCTCGGCCGTTGTCTGGGGAGCCCAGGATTTTGTCTCGCTGGCTAAAGAGGTTGTCAATTTAGATAAAAATTCCGCTGATTTTGATAAATTTCAAGCCCGGGGCGGCGTACTGGATGGGGAGCAGTTAACGCCTGATCGGATCAAGGAGATCAGTAAGTGGCCTTCCCGTGAGGAACAGTTGAGTTTGTTGGTCGGGCAATTGCTCAGCCCAGGTGCCCAGTTGGCGTCCCAACTGCTAGGTCCTGGTGGTGCATTGGCCAGCCAGATTAAGCAAATTGCTGACAAGGAATAGTTGGTTGAGTTGTGACCGGGAGGGTCACGTGTTCAGATCGGTGATCTGTTGATTGGATAAAAGGCGCATTGCAGCGCATTTTAATGTTTGAATTGGTAATTTTTAATTAAGGTAAGTGTTTCCCGCGTCCATTTGATGGTGCAGGTGGGGCATGAGTTTTCAGTCTATTTGAAAGGGTGACTTGAATGTCAGAGGCAGCAACGATTGAGTTTTCCGCAGAATCAAAAACATTGGGCGACCAATTAGCGGGTTTAACTTTAAAGCAAGCAAAAGAGCTGAGTGATTATTTGGAACAAGAGCACGGCATCAAGGCCGCTGCCGGTGGTGCTGTCGTGATGGCGGGCCCAGCCGCGGGTGATGGTGGCGGTGCCGAGGTCGCTGCTGTTCAAACTGAATTCGACGTCATTTTGACCGGCTTTGGCGATAAGAAGTTGGATGTCGTTAAGGTTGTCAAGACGATTACCGGAGCTTCTTTGATGGACGCCAAAAAGATGGTGGAAGGGGTTCCCGCCACTTTGAAGGAGGGGGTTTCGAAAGAAGACGCCGACAAAGTCAAGGCAGAAATCGAAGCCGCTGGCGGAAGTATCGAGCTAAAATAGGCATTGGATTGGTCGCGTTTAATTTTTCGATCAGCGCTGTTGAGCATTGCTTCCCTTGGCATTGCTCAGCCTTTTTTGTGTTATAAAAAGCACAAAAAATTCAGGTTGGCAATGGCTCAATCGATTGGTCTGGCGTTTTTATGTCGTTTTGTCGGTTGGCGAAAGGGCATTTGAGTTGCTTTGGCTGCTTTGATCTTGCCGAAATTACTGAGCTTACCGTTTATCGAGACAGCCGTCTGGCTTCTGGCCTTTGAGCTGAGGAGATAACGGCCTTGGCGCTATCGGTTTAGCGTTGCCTTGGGATAAGTGTGGCCGAAATTTTGGTGGGACCACTTCTGCTGTTTGTGGGCTTGAGTTTTTTTGCTCAGTCGGTTAAAACAGTAGAAATTGGATCGGCTGGCGTGATCGGAAGAAGGTCGGCTCTGGTCAGTATGTGCCATTGTTCATCGCATCATGCAGGCTTTCCAGGGGTTTAGGACTATGATTTTTAGGTCAATGATTCAATAATATCATGGCTCGATGTTTCCTGAGTCCAAGATTTCCATGGCTCTTTGTCCATGTCCCTTTGACCATGGCCTTAAGTTCTTGGTATGTCTTGCATCCTAGGTGCGACTTAGCAAATCCATTGGGGTTTGTTTTTGAGTGGTTTTTAATTATTCATCGCCATGCAAAATTGTTGGTTTTGTAGTGGTGTTCTCGATAGGGAAATACATGCTCGCAAACTGCGGTTCTGGATTTTTGGCTTCCAGACTTTGTCCGCGGTTTTTTTGCGCGCAATTTTCGTGTGTTCCTTTTTTCTCGCCTGCAATGGTGAATAGCAACAGTTAATACAAGAACGGAGAATTTGCGCTTATGGCAGCCCCAGTACAGCGACGGCTCGCTCCCCAAGATGTTCGTCGTTTCGGAAGCGGTACAGAGTATCATTTGCCACCGGATTTGACGGAGATCCAGACCAATTCTTATGAGGCGTTTTTACAGGCTGACACCGATCCTGGAAAGAGGAAAAAGCAGGGAATTGAGTCGGTTCTGCAGGAGATTTTTCCGATCAAGAGTTTTGACGAAAAAATTACGCTTTCCTATGTTCGTTATGAGTTAGGCAAGCCCCGGTATACTCCGCAGGAGTGTCGGCAATTGCGTTTGACTTACGGGCGACCATTCCGCGTCTGGTTGCGATTGGAGGGTGAGCAACCGGTGGAGGAAGAAATTTTTCTTGGCGACATCCCCATCATGCTTGGTGGCGGTGAATTTTTAATTAATGGTGCCGAGCGAGTTGTGGTGAATCAGTTGCACCGCAGCCCTGGCGTCGATTTTGTGCTAAGTTCGGAAGTTGGTTCGGAGCGGAAGATGCCCAGTTTCCGCGTGATACCAGAGCGTGGGAGCTGGATCGAGGTCAACATTACGAAGAAGGATACACTGTCGGTTCGCATCGATCAGTCTGGGAAATTCTCTGCGCTGACGTTGTTGCGGGCGATGGATCCCAGGTACAGCGACGATGCTTCGATCCTGCGGGCCTTTTATGATACCGCCAAGGTTAAGGTGGTGGACAAGCGGAGTGCTGCCAAGTTGGAAGGCAAGATCGCCGTTGACGACGTCGTCTATCCCGCCGGCAGCGA
>JBGTHU010000725.1:0-2632 GCA_041745975.1 Mariniblastus sp. | reverse complement strand
GGACACAAAAACGGAACTCCATTTCCCCTTTAAAACGATGGAAAGTATTCACACCGACTTCGAAGACGCAAATCGAATTTCCTGATGGGGGGCTTTCTCCGCGAAACATATATCCTGAGATACCGATATACCCGGGATTTTTCGAACTTAATTTCAACCCTTGAGAAATATACATTTGCGAAATATCGGTTCGCGCAACCAAGGCTTCTCCCGCTGGTGTTTCCTCAAAATCAATTAGCGTCTGGTGGGGCAAATAGAATTCATTGGTAAAGTCGTGGAAGACTCGATTCGACACCTTGGTGATTTGATCGAACACTTCCAGTTCCTGTTCCTGGTTTAATCGGGACAATTTTGAAATTTGTTCGCGTTGCAAGCGGATAATAAAATTGCGGAATCGCCCCACCAATTCCCATTCACCCAAATCACCAATCATTTTTTCTCCGCTCAGGTCAACCAGCACATCATAAGTGTTGTCAATCGCTGGGTTGGCAGTTAGCGCGTTAGAAAAATTTCGTTTTTGGGCTTCCAAAATCCTGCCGATGCGATATCGAACTTCCAAGTTGGGGTGTTCCTGTTGGTTGATAATTAAGGAGCGAAAGCGAGGCAGCGAATTTGACGAGGCAAGTTTTTTTTCGGCTGCTTCTCGCGTCAAAAAATCGTTACTCGCAAGTTGTTCAATCAATTGGCGGATCTCGAGGACCTGTTGGCTGATCGCTTCTTTGCCAACATATATTTGCTCAATTTGACGGCTGTTAATGGTACGATCATGAAATTCGCCATTGGCTGCCAGTTCCGTCCATTGCCATTGTTGATCCTCCGCTTCGACTCGAATCACGCTGCCTGACCGTAACGTTACTAAAAACGTCGTTGAATTTTCCGTTGCTGATTTCACTTGATCCCCCGAAGGTGGTGGAAACTCGACCGAGGGTGCCATTCCGACGGATCGATCAGTCATCAACAGAAACATCAAACCGAGAGCCTGGGTCCAACACAGAAAACGAATCGGCCGCGGAATCGGTGATGCCTGTTGCAAAACACGCAACATCACCGCGAATGGCGACCTCGGCAGGTGAGTTTGAGATAAATCGAGCATTGACATGGACAACACGAATTTTCTGGTTGGGGTAATGATTGGCGAATCTTATTCCTTACGTTAATATTATGGACTTGTTGAGCATAAATTCAACATCCCGATCAGCAGTGATTTCAATTCGATCGTTATTGAAGGATTTTTGATGGATAAATTCAAACAGCATCTTATCCGATGCGCCGTTGCTGGAGTTGTCGCTCTCTTGCCGATTCTGGGATTGATATTGCTGATTGTGCAACTGGAATCATGGATCAGCAATTCAGGATTAAGGGATCAAGGTTACTATTTTTTTGGTCAGGGAATCATCGCGGCTGTCATTTTGGTCTACTTGGTTGGGTTGGCCACGACGACATTAATTGGGAAGTGGCTTTGGAGATTTTTCGATCGCATGATCGATCGCATGCCGCTTTTGGGGGCGATCTATCGCTCGCTAAAACAGATATTAGGATACGGTGATGGGCCAGATACGGTCTTTAAGAGAGTCGTGTACCTCAATACGCTCCAATCCGATATCGAAGAAATTGGACTGGTAACTCGAGAAGCCAATTCGGCTGATCCCGCATCTCGATTGACGGTGTTTTTACCGTTGGCACCGATTCCGTCGAACGGGCGGTTAGTATTTGTCCAATCCCACCAAGTGAGAAATGCTGAGATGAGCGTGAATGAGGCGTTGAAAATGTTCGTTTCGCTGGGAGCGATTTATCCTTTCGAGTCGCCCATCAGGTGATGCAAGCGATGGCGTTCTGTTTCCATCTGAAATCGCAAGTCAATGATTTCAGAGCGCAACTCGATCGCTTCGGATTGTGCCTGCACGTGTAATTTTACATCAATTGGTTGCTGGTCTTTGATTTTATTGGCATCGTTGATAGCTTGATTTAGGATTTCCAAACGAGCCAGTTTTAGTTCGTGCAATTTGTACAATTTGTTTAATTCAGCAATGGTCGAGCTGACTTCCAAGCGAATCTGTTGACGTTTGTTTTTTGCCAGCTGCTGCAGTTGCCGTTTCCGTTCGGCTTTTGATTTCTGTTTTAGGCACTCGATTTCATTTTTCAGAATGCATTGCCACCATTTGGCCGGCCCTGGTAAATTCATACCCATTGACAACAATCCCTGTTGTCCGGGGGCCATCTGTAGTAGCTCCAGCGAAAGAAATTGAGCATTGTCAGCCAGAACTTCGAGCGCAATTAAATCACCTCGATTCTCTTGAGCAATGGCCACTGCTTGATCAATAGCTGGGATCGATTCTTTATCATCCAGGCTATATTCGTAAGCCGTCCAAATCGGAATGTCACTCGGGGCCAAATTCAACAGCATCTCCAACCCATCCTGCAACCGAATCTGACGTGATCGGCCCTCGACCGAAGTCTCTGAGATCTTTATTCGTTGCCGCTGAAGTTGTTGATAATCGTAGGGGATATCCAAGCCAGCGGTGCGGACTTTCTGAATGACTTCTTCCGTTTGATCCAAGAGATCGGTCGTGCGTTCCAATTGTGGCACCGCCGCATAGACTCGCATTAATCCCAAATAGGCTTCCATGCTTTG
>JBGTHU010000724.1:0-4209 GCA_041745975.1 Mariniblastus sp. | reverse complement strand
GGTCGTAGTTGTTTCCGGTAACTGGGTCATCTCCCATCAAGAAACATCGGCGTACCGTCCGATTCATCACATGAACGATGGCGATCTCGTCAGGAGCAAAAATTTCAACACGAGCCAATCTTGCCATTTTAACCTCCTTTTCTAAGCAAAAGGGACTAAAACCCACCTTGAGGATTCCGCAAAATTTTACCAAATCAGCAAACCTTGTCAAATGTGCTGTGTCCCCAGATTTTCTGTCTGCTGTGTCCCCAGATTTTCTGTCCAGATTTTCTGTCCCAGATTTTCTGTCGTGTCCCCAGATTTTCTGTCCTGCCGTGTCCCCAGGTTTTCTGTTGATGAATCACTTCATTCGGTGCTTATCAGGGGTTCCTGGACTGAAATTAATCGGTAGTTCGATGGAAAAAGCGGGCTCTGTTTCCTTTGTTTTAGATGGACTTTCACCAACAGAGGTTGCCGCGGCATTGAATTTGCAGGGGATTGCCGTTCGAGCAGGGCACCACTGTGCCCAGCCGATTTTGCGGCGGTTTGGCTTGGAAGCGACAGTACGTCCATCGCTGGGTGTTTATAACACTCATGCTGAAATCGACCTGTTGACTACCAGTCTGCGTAAATTGGTCCACCGCCGCTTTTGATCCTCTATGTATGAATCGAAGCAGTTATGTTGAAACCACAAGGACGACTCGCGCTTATAGCGGAAAAACTCGACGCATTGGGGTCGTCGTACGACCTGGTGAAAATTGCGGGAATTCTCGCAGAAATCCAGCTGTCAATTGCCGACGTCGGGGATTTCGTGGCCACAAATCCCCGAAATTATAATCGCAGTCGGGTAGTGTCTAATGATCACTACGAGTTATTGATCATGACTTGGTTGCCTGGACAGGCAAGTGCCCCGCACGATCATGCTGGTTCTATTTGCGTGATGCAGGTTTTGCAGGGAAATGCCGTCGAAGCATCCTATCGTGTGGCCCAGGATGGTTACATTGATTTGGAGTTCGAGTCGGAAGTAAAGACGAACGAGATCACGTCTGGTCAGGACGCAGGGATTCACGCGGTGCGCAACTCGAGTGAAAGTTCTGAGGTTTTGGTTACCGTTCATATTTATTCCCCTCCCCTGCGAGATTTTCGCCGTTTCGTGGAACGCCCTCAGCGAGTTGCATCGGGCCGCAATTCGATTGACTCTAGAAGATCCCAGCCAGCTTCAGTGATCGTGGTAGGTGGCGGGTTTAGTGGCGCTATGACGGCCGCTCATTTGCTTAACAGCGCTCGCAAGCAATTAATACCTTTGAATGTCACGTTGGTTGAACGTCGTGGAGCGATTGGCGAAGGGGTCGCGTACGGCACTCGGGATTTATGCCACTTATTGAACGTTCCGGCCGGTCGCATGAGTGCTTGGCCCAATGTTCCAGAAGATTTTCTCACTTGGGTGAATCAGAATAAAGGGACTTTTTCCAGTGGGGATTTTTTGCCGCGTCAATGGTACGGTGAATATATTCGTGAGACACTGTTAAGTATCGCGGAGAATGCTCAGCCTTTAGCCAAATTGAGAATTGTTCTAGATGAAGTTCGGCGAATTTCCCGGCATTCAGACCGAGGCTGGTTAGTTCATGTTGGTCGTGGACCATCAGAACGAGCGGATGCGGTCGTACTGGCCGTCGGCCACCGCCCGCCGGATGATCCCATCGGACAAAATTGGGAAGGGGCTCGAACCCGATACCTCGTTGATCCCTGGCAACCGCTAGCGTTAGATGGGGTCGGTCCAGATGATGACGTATTGATTTTGGGCAGCGGATTGTCTGCGGTAGACGCGGTGCTAACTCTGACCAAGCCCCGTCGAACAGCTCCCATTACGCTGCTATCTCGGCGTGGTTTACTGCCGCAGTCCCATTCACCGGTACCTTTGACTCCGATCGACTTAGGCCCCATAGTTGATTCTTTATTGGCCGATCCGCAGGGCGTTCGAGTTGTTGAGTTGTTCCGCAAGGTACGCCGCTTGGCCCGGGAATTGGCCGAAAAAGGGGGGGATTGGCGGTGTGTCGTCGACGGCTTGCGGCCTCATACGTTTGTCTTGTGGCGAGGGATGTCATTGGTGGAAAAACGCAGATTCATACGACATCTACGTCCATTTTGGGAAGTTCATCGCCATCGGATGGCACTAGATATTTCAGAGAAATTTGGTCAACTTCACGATGCCGAGAAAGTTCATTTTCTGGCTGGGCGGGTCGTATCAGCCCGTGGAAGCGATAGCGGAGTGGAACTGGTGGTTGAACAACGTCGCGCCAAACATCGTTTGGCTGTCCATGCGGGCTGGGTGATCAATTGCACCGGCCCTACGCCTAGCAACATCGCTGCAGCCAACCCCGCCGTGGGATCGCTGTTGGTTGATGGATGGCTAAGCCCCGATGTGCTGCTAATTGGCATTGAAGTCGGTGAAACAGGCCATGCGATCGGTCGGTCGGGAGAATCGGTGGATGATTTGTATGTGGTAGGCACATTGCGAAAAGCGCAAGACTGGGAAAGCACCGCCGTTCCCGAATTGCGAATCCAGGCCGCAAACGTCGCCCAAAAAGTGATCGAGGGAATCTTTCCTCAACAAACCGCTCCGCTTTGAACAAAGGCGAACATTGACGAAATCGTTCACAGGGACTGCCAATTGCACTCGAAGATTTGGTGATCGAGCTTGTCGTAAGGATAAAACGCAAGCCATGTGCCGAAAACTTTAAGCAATGGCAAGAACGTTTGGGTACCCGGGACACCGAAGATCCAAAATCAATCGTCTCGATACTGAGTCCAATCGATATTTAGTTTTCTCATTCTAGCTCGTAGCGTATGCGGATTGATCTTCAGCAGTTTTGCGGCCCCTTTACGTCCTTCGACCCGGCCTTGGGTCACTCGCAGGACGTTTTCAATGTGCTGCCGCGTGGCGTCGTCGAGGCTAATTACCTCTTGCCATGAATTAGGTGCGGCGATCGATATGGGTGCTGGAACCGATGCGGTTGATCGATGCGCAACTTGAACCGCCGCAGGGGCGGGGCCGATATTTCCTAAGGCTTTGCTTACCTCAAGACGTTCTCCGTTCCCCAAAATTGCGGCCCGATCAATCACCGCGCCCAGTTCGCGAATGTTACCAGGCCAGTCGTAAATCTGTAACAGTCGAATGTCCGCTGAATTAGGATAGACCGGCGGCAAGCCGAAGCGGGCTGCGGCTCGTTCGGCGAAGAAATGGGCCAATTCTTGGATGTCGTCAATTCGCTCTCGTAAAGGGGGTAAGAGGATTGGAAACACGGCCAAGCGATACCACAAGTCTTCCCGAAAGCGGGACTCGCTGATCATCGCGGGCAGATCGCGATGCGTCGCCGCGATGATCCGCACATTGACGTGGATTGATTGATGCCCACCGACCCGTTCGACAAAACCGTCTTGCAACACTCGGAGGAATCGAACCTGGGCCTCAAGCGGCAACTCACCAATTTCATCCAGAAATAAAGTTCCGCCGTCCGCCCGCTCGAACCACCCCTGCCGCATTTGATCGGCTCCGGTAAAACTTCCTTTTTCATGTCCAAACAATTGCGAATCAATTAACTCGGCAGGGATCGCACCGCAATTGACACGAATAAATGGGCCTCGGGACCTTCTACCCCGTACGTGCAAAGCCCGAGCGATCAATTCCTTGCCGGTTCCTGTTTCCCCCAAAATCAAAACCGGAACATCCGAGTCTACGACCAAATTAACTCGCTCCATTACCGAGCGAATTCCCGTCTTTTCTCCGATGATTGTATCTCCTAAATCAGTCCTGCCTAAACGCCTCAACAAGGCCCCCTTGTCCGCTTCAGCCGCTTCACGCAAGCGAATCATCTCGTGTAGCAATCCATCGTTTGCCACCGCTGTCGAAAATGGTTCTGACAATAAATCAATTACTTTCAAATGTTTGGGTTGAAATGGCTTACGTGTATGCCCCTGCAACAGCAAACAGTCGATCGGCTCCCGATTGACCATCAAAGGGATCGCGACAATGCTCAGTTGATCTGATGTCGGGGCCAGCAATTTGATCAGCCCGCCGGAGCGACCGATTGGATTTAAAGGGATTTGCGACTTGCACCAGGTAATGATCTTGCGGTGTTCGACTTTTGTAATCCCTTGTCTCTTGCCCACCTCGGCAACTGCATCTGCGTCACTGTGTGCGATCGTGATCAAACTCGGTGGGTCCTGTTC
>JBGTHU010000723.1:0-1932 GCA_041745975.1 Mariniblastus sp. | reverse complement strand
CCTAAGCCGTGGATGGTCAAAAAGAGCGAATTTTCAGTTGTCGGTCAAATGGTATAGAGCAAATGAAGCCAGTAACGACCGACTACCAACGGCTACGATTTCAAACAAAATTTAGAACTTTGGCAGGCGTTTAAGAAATTCTTCACGGCGTATTGCTGTCCCCTTTTTAAACGAGGTCTCTATTCTGGCGGATCGACTGGGTTGATTTGCAATCGATAGCGTGGAGGCCCCGGTAACAGCGGGCTGGGCGTCCCGTCAGCCCAATTGTCGAATCCCGCTCGATAAAACGGAGACAAGGGATGCCCCGAGGGGCCGCCCGGTTGATGATAGATACCATCCTGCTCTGCCCCAGGACTGACCACCATCCGCTGCGAAGCGCCGAAGCTGGGCCCCTGGGCACGAGGCACCATTTTATCACCCGGAAGTTCGACCGTGGGCATATTCAGCCAGTTCCCCAGTGGCCCCAGTGAGGCGGCCAATGGATGCTGGATCTGCGACTGATTGCTGCGGCCCCAACGTGCTTGTTCCAGCTTTTTCCCGGATGAAGTAAGTTCCTGCTCACTGGCCTTGGCCGCATCAACCAATAAATCGCTCCAACCCGCATACTTTTTTGGCAACCAGGATTCAGGGCGTTCGGTCAATACCTGCCGAAACAGATTTTCACCAGCGGGAATTCTCTCATCGGTATTTATTTTTAACGAGACCAAAAGTTCGATTGACAGACGTTGGATGATCTGCCGCCGAAAGACGGTCAAAATTTGGTAGCCAACTGAATCGACACTGGCACGGCCATTCCAATCATGAATATATTCTTGGCAGTTGATGCTAACGGAGTCATTATCAGCGGCGATAGCTTCTTGGAACAACGATTGCCAAAAGTCGAGATATGTCGCCCGATCATCGAGTTGGATAGTCAACATGTCTTGCTCAGAAAAAGATTCTTTCTCAAATAAACGCTCTCGAATACGACTGGCTCGAAAACCTTCGTCAAAGCCACCATTGCCCAATCGCTCCATCCACTCTTGGCCAACAACCCGATTGTTGGCCGTCCATAATCGACCACTCGGTGGATTATCGATCAAGGGATATTGTTCCGGAGGCAAATAGTCTGTCCAGCCCGCCGTTTCGAATTCAGCAGCAATTGGAAGCTGAGGAGCGGGACCTTCGCGATGAGGAATACGTCCTGTCAACGTCCAAGCAATATTGCCATTGGAATCCACCACCATCAAGTTTTGATGGGGCATTCCGGAACGCTGACCGATGTGAACCGCTTCCCAGACGTCGGTCGCAGTTGCCAGCTGCCACAGATTAAAATCAAACGCCTGCGGGTCATGGCCGATCCATTTGAGGGCCATGACTTCTTCGTCGATTTCCGTCAAGACCGGGCCCCAGCAGGTCCAGCGATACTCGACCATTTCTGATCCGCCAGGATAATCAATAGCTTCTCGGAAGATTTCAAATTCAAGTTCTTCCCCGTCGGTATGGTAACGGTTTTGATCGTCAACTGATTTACGACATCGAATTAAGTCAGCCGTATCGATGTAGCTGTTGGTGAAACCCCAGGCGATCGAGCCATTGGAGCCGACGACGATCCCGGGCACCCCCGGCAATGAGGCTCCTACCAAGCGAATGGTCTGGTCCGACCCCGGTGGCATATCGTGTTGAATTACCACTTGGTACCAAGTTGCCGGCACGCGTAAACCGAGATGCATATCATTGGCAAAAATTGCTCGCTTGTTGGTTCCCAGTCGATCCGTTACGGCCCATTGATTGCTGCCATAAAAGAATCGGTCAGGGGCTACACAGGGATCTGTGAACTCAATCGGAAAACTATTGGTTGCTGATGCTTGTTGATTCAGCGTTGCTAGATCGGGAATTTCGGGAGCAGGGTATTGGGTGCCATCCAGAGCTGCGTCACTTTCGTAGTAGCTG
>JBGTHU010000722.1:0-6444 GCA_041745975.1 Mariniblastus sp. | reverse complement strand
ACGGGGCATGTCGATGCGATGGGAGCGATCGTTTCCCGGGTCGACGATGGGCCCTGGGCCGAGTTTTCATTTTCCGTCCCCCCTGCCCTCACTCGTCAAATGGCCAGTAAAGGTTCCGTCGCAGTCGACGGGATCAGTCTCACCTTGGTCGATGTTAGCGAAGATCAATTTTCGGTCGCTTTGATCCCCCACACCCTCCAAGTCACTACGCTGGGACAACGCCAGGTCGGCGATCGGGTCAATATCGAAACCGACGTATTGGCCAAGTACGTTCAGCAACAATGTCTTACCCTTCAACCGACACCGTACCACGGAACTTAATCGATGAAAAAAAATCGGCAGACGGTCTCCTACCTTTCGCAGCGATTTGCTGAAGTCGGTTTAAACCCGAACAAACGCCACGGACAAAATTTTTTGATTGATCTCAATCTGATCCAATTACTGGCTCGATCGGCTCAAGTCACCTCCAACGACGTGGTACTGGAAGTTGGCACAGGAATGGGTTCGCTTACAGGGATGCTGGCTGAAAATGCAGCCGCTGTGGTGACCGTAGAGATCGATCAGTATCTTTTTCAGATGGCTCGCGAAGAACTGGAGCCCTACTCCAATGTGGAGATGTTGAAACAAGACGCGTTGCGGAACAAAAACCACATGCACCCCAATGTTTACGCGGCGGTGGAGAAACACTTGGCAGCTGACCCCAATCGGCGGTTCAAAGTCGCCGCCAATCTCCCCTACAATGTGGCCACGCCAATCATCTCCAATCTGCTAAAACATGAACCGACCCCGGATAGTTTAACCGTCACCATCCAAAAGGAATTGGCCGACCGCTTGATCGCTTCACCAGGCAGTAAAGACTATGGTGCCCTCAGTGTTTGGGTGCAAAGTTTGGCCGATGTGGAAATTGTGCGAATCATGTCCCCGCATGTGTTCTGGCCACGTCCCAAGGTCGATTCGGCAATTATCCATATCGTGCACCATCCCCACAAACGGGCGGCGCTACCCGATCTGCAATATTTTTTGGAATTTATTCGAGCGATGTTTTTGCATCGGCGAAAATTCATGCGCAGTGTCGCAATCAGTGCTTTCAAAGGTCGGTTGAGCAAAGCGGACGTCGATCAAGTCCTCGGCCAACAAGGCTATGGCCCGCAAACTCGCACCGAACAATTAAATGTCGAACAATTGCAAGGGCTGTGCGAGGCATTTCGACAATCCGAATTGGCCACGAAAGTTGCCACCGATTCATCCCCAGAGCTCAATTAAATCATCAATCAACCGTCATCCCTCCATGAATTCAGCAAATACCGAATCAACTCAAGCTCAAACACCTAGCGCCATCGAAGAGGCTCGGCGGCAAAAACTGCAAACCTTGATCGAATTGGGAGTTGACCCTTTCGGCCAACGGTTTGACGATCGACAATTGATTCGCGATATTCGCCGGCGAACCGATCAGGTCAAGTTCGTGACCGAATCGGGGACGACGATTGAACTTCCATCGCAAGCCGAGATTAACGAGATGCCTGAGCAGGGGTTTCGTCAATGGATTAAGCAGCAAGAGAAAGGTTCCTTGACCGGACCCGACGTTCGCGCTGCCGGCAGAATTATCCTCCTGCGCGACAAAGGGAAACTGCGATTTATCGATGTCGAAGATTGGAGCGGACGCATTCAATTGTATATCGGTCGCGATCAAGTCGGCGAAGAGAATTGGAAAATCATCGAGTGTTTGGATTTGGGCGACTTGATCGGTGTCGATGGCAATCTTCGCCGCACCCAAGCCGGTGAACTTTCGATCTTTGCCAGCCAAGTCCACTTGCTCACTAAGACGCTCGATTCCCCTCCGGCAAAACATGTGGGGATGGTCGACCCGGAACTGAAACAACGATTGAGATACGTCGATCTGGCATATAACGAGGGTTCCCGCGAGCGGTTCATGGATCGCTCGCGGATCGTCCGTTCGATTCGACAGACGCTGCATGAACTGGGATTTGTAGAAATCGAAGGACCAACCCTGCACACCATTGCCGGTGGTGCGGCCGCGAGACCATTTGAAACGCATCACAATGCACTCGATATGCCGCTAGTGATGCGGATCGCTTTGGAATTGCACCTCAAACGTCTGATGGTCGGCGGAATGGAACGCGTGTTCGAATTGGGCCGCGTTTATCGAAACGAAGGGATCTCTCCAAAGCACAACCCCGAATTCACCATGCTGGAGGTCTACCAAGCGTTCGGTGATTATCGATCGATGATGGATTTGACCGAAGCGATTATTGCCCAAGCGATTAAAGCGATTGGAGCCGATCCGATCATCCCCCGAGGCGACCAGCAAATCGATTTTTCGACCCCCTTCCAACGTAAAACCTATCACGAATTGTTGGCCGAATTTACCGGAGTCGACCCGCATGATGCCAATGCCATCAAAGCCTTCGCCGATTCGATCGGCTTGGAGACGACCGGCAAGCATGCCGACGTGATCAAAAGTGAAGTCTTTGAAGCCAAAGTGGAGGATCAATTGGTTGGGCCGATTTTTGTGACCGATTATCCTGCTAGCATTTGCCCGCTGACCAAGCGAAAAAAAGACGATCCGCAGATCGCCGAACGGTTCGAATTGTTCATTCACGGTATGGAGTTGGCCAATGCCTATACCGAGCTAAATGACCCGGATTTGCAGGAAAAATTGTTCAAAACGCAACTCGAAGGGATGCCTGAAGACGATTCGATGGCGCGGATGGATCATGACTTCGTTCGGGCCCTAAAAAATGGGATGCCACCGGCTGGTGGATTAGGAATTGGGATTGACCGATTGGTCATGCTTTTGACAAACTCTGCATCTATCCGAGATATCATTTTGTTTCCGCTGATGCGACCGGAACAAAACTGAGCTGGGAGTTGTAGTCGAAGCAGTATTGGAATTGGAATTGGTTGCTACTGGTGATTATCGGTAGATTTGAACGGCAACGGTTGCTTTGTCGACGCGGATTAAAGGATTGGCATGGACCTTTTAAGGGATTGATTGAAGGACTGACTAAAGGATTGGCATGTACAAATTAATATTATCCTGGCGGTATTTGCGCACGCGGTTCATCGCGTTGGCGTCGATTATCAGTGTGACGCTGGGCGTGGCGACGTTGATCGTGGTCAACAGCGTCATGTCTGGATTCGTCGATCAGATGAAATCCAGACTGCATGGGATTTTGTCCGATGTGGAAATATCCGCTCCTTTGTTGGGTCAGATCAGCCATCCGGAATTGTTCGTGGAGGAAGTCAAGCGAGTGGTTGGTGGCGATTTGGAGGCCTTGACCGCCGTGGTGCGGACACCCGCCATGCTGACCGCCAAGTTCCATGATCGACCGATGACTCAGCAAGTGATCTTGATGGGAATCGACGACGAGACATTTGGTCGAGTCACCGATTTTTCTCCCTACTTGCAGAATGAACTTAAGCGGCAACGATTTAGTTTTGAGTTGGAAACCGGTGGATACAAGGACCTTTTAGAAAATGGTGACGACGGTTGGGCCAATCGCCGACGTTGGGTTGAATTCGAACGCTTTAAAGAACGTCTCAATCGGGGCTATGACGACCTTTTCGAAGCGGTTGAAAATCAAGTGGAGCCATCATTGGAATCGACGGGGGCCCAGTCAGCCGTCGCAGATCAGCCCAAGTTTTTGTCACCTCTTCCCGACCAACCTCCCCAACTTCCGCCGATGATCGACGACGAAACCGATCGGCAGTTCGCAGGCGATGGATCGCCGCGAGACATCGCACCGAAAGACCAGATCGCTGACCTTGCGATCTCTTCTACAGCGACTCAGTTTCCCGCTTCATTAGAAATTTCGCCGTTTGATCCCCACTCTGCCTCGCGGCCCCAGATTTCGCGGGACGAGATGTTTGACCCGCTCAAGCAGCAACATACAGGGATCATCTTGGGGGTGATGCTCTCCAAACGGAAGAGTTTTGATGCCGATAATTCGCTGATTGATGTTTACATGATTCGGCCTGGTGAAGACGTCCAAATCATGGTCCCATCTGTCGGAGCCCATGCTCAAGCGGTAATGGAAAATTGCACCGTGGTCGATTTTTATTCATCGAATATGCACGAGTACGATTCGATGTTCGCCTTCATGCCTCTCAGTCAGCTGCAAAAACTGCGAGGCATGGTCGATCCGCTGACCGGAATGCGGGCCGTATCCACGATACAGATCAAGCTCAAACCGGGGGTCGACCTCAGCGAAGTTCGTGATCGACTACTGCACGCGTTCCCAGTGGAGTATTACGGTTACGACATCAATACGTGGTTGGACACGCAAGCCCCGTTGCTCAGCGCGGTGCAGATGGAACTCAAAATCTTAAATTTGTTACTGTTCATGATCATTGCGGTGGCTGGATTTGGAATCCTAGCCACGTTTTACATGATCGTGGTGGAAAAAACGAAAGATATCGGTATTTTGAAAGCTTTGGGAGCACCGGGCAGTGGTGTCATGTCAATCTTTTTAAGTTATGGATTGTCACTGGGGATGGTGGGGACAGGAGCAGGGATTGCGATGGGGTTATTGTTTGCCTACAACATCAATCAGATTGCCGATGTGGTGGAATGGATGACCGGTCGCGAAGTGTTCGATCCCTCGATTTACTACTTTTCTGAAATCCCTGTTTTAATCAGTCCCTGGATGGTATTTTCAGTCGCCTTGGGGGCGGTCGCGATTGCTGTCTTGGCCAGTGTCTTGCCAGCCATGCGAGCGGCTCGACTTCATCCCGTGGAAGCATTACGTTACGAGTAAAATGGCACGAAAACAACCAGCGGCTGAAAATGGAGTCATGATGTCGAAGGGTATTCCGGTTCCGAGGATTTCGGCTTTAAACAATACGTCACCGGCGTCCAGTTCGCCCGTATCGGGCGTTCCATCGGCGGCTACCACGGGCCAAGAGTTGCCAAGGCATAAGCGGTTGGCGAAGCGGCAAAACCAAAAAAAAGACGCCCCCTCCAAAGGACCCCTGGGCGCCCAGCACGCCATTTCGCAAAACGCTCGTCCGCCCTTGAGTATCGCGCGAACCTCCATCATGTCGGTCAGCAATTTGCACAAAAGCTATCGCAAATCGAAACTGGAAGTTCCTGTGCTACGCGGCGTCGACCTTTCGATCGACGAGGGAAGTTTCACCGCAATTATCGGCCAATCGGGATCGGGTAAGAGTACCTTGTTGCATTTGTTGGCCACTTTGGATGCTCCCGACCAAGGAGAAATCTATTTTCGAGACCAACGGATTGACAACCTGACCGCCCGAAAAAAAGACCGCTTGCGGAACCAACAATTTGGAATGATCTTTCAGTTCTATCACCTGCTGCCAGAGCTGACGACATTGGAGAATGTCTTGATCCCGCAGATGATACGGCACAACATTTTGGGTTACTTTCGCAATCGATCTGCCTACAAGCAACGAGCCCTCGAGTTGTTAGAAATGGTGGGCTTAGGGCATCGCTTGAACCACAAGCCGAACCAACTTTCGGGTGGTGAAATGCAACGCACCGCGATCGCTCGAGCGTTGATCGCCAAGCCCAGTCTATTACTGGCGGACGAACCGACGGGGAATTTAGACAGTGAAAATGGGCGCGAGGTAATGAAGACCCTGCATCAACTTCGCGATACTGAAAACCTGACCATCGTGATGGTCACTCACGACACCCAATTGGCCGAAACGGCTGACCACATCGTCGACTTAGTCAATGGCCAGGTGGCAGGGTAAGCTGTCAACCTCCCTTCAGATTGTCTTCCAACAGAGAGTCCGCGTCCTGTTTTGGACCCGTTGAATCGCGGATGTCTGCCGAAGTCTGGATCACTTCCCGTTTTGGAGTCTGGTTGCCGCTGATTTCATGCAGTAACTTGAATACCATCACGTTGGCTTCTTTGTCAAAAACCAATCCGTACAGCGACAGATCTTCAAAATACAAATCATGACCGGCGGCCGAGTCAACCGGTGAACCGGAAAAGGGCAAAAACCCGATATAGCGGAATCCGGTGAGTCGTTTTTGACAACCATCGTCGGCAATTACCGATTCGTACAAACCTAACGGGACGTTGGTGCCCCGCACTTCGATGCGGTGATCGGCCCCCATCCCACCTGCCATACTGCCGGTGGGAATCCCTTTGAGGATCTCCGCAGCGGCTCGCATTTTCTCATCGGTCTGAGAATCGACTTCCACGTTTAATTTGGTCAAATTCCAACCATCATCCAACGTAATGCTGGTTTTGTTGTTTCCCAATCCAGATCGGACGTGAATCGAATATTCTTCAGCGAAGTCGGGCAGCATGGTGGTTTCGATCGAGACGAATCCGGGAACAGGTGCACCGTTTCGGTCCACCGCGGGTTTGACCATCAGATAGGGCTTGGGTCGGTAGTAGCGGACACCCCAATCATTCGGTCCGGGGTTCTTCTTGACCAACGTTCGCG
>JBGTHU010000721.1:0-2156 GCA_041745975.1 Mariniblastus sp. | reverse complement strand
GGCGAGGGAATAAAATACTTTTTGACCTCAGCATCTCCCTTCGATCGAAAAGCGATCATCCCAACGCCTTGATCGCAGCTTTGTAATTCGGTTCTTGGGCAATTTCTGGGACGAGTTCGGTGTAGGCCACTGTACCCTGTTCGTCGATCACAACAATCGCTCGCGCCAGTAACCCTTGTAGTGGACCATCGATGATCGCGACCCCGTAGTCAGTCCCGAACTCTTGATTACGAAACGCGGAAAGATTGGAAATGTTCTCCAATTGTGCCGATTCACAAAATCTTTTTTGAGCGAAAGGCAAATCCTTGGAGACGTTGATTACCACGGTATCACCCCGTTGTCCCAGCTGCTCGTTGAATGCCTTGGCCGATGTGGCACAGACAGGAGTGTCAAGGCTGGGAAGGATACTTAAAACGATTTTTTTACCGGGAAAATCGGACAACTTCTGCTCGCTGAGATCCCCTCCTACTAAATGGAAGTCGGGAGCGGGGTTGCCAACGGTGGGTAATTCACCGTGGGTCTGACAAGGATTACCTTTGAGTGTAATTTGAGCCATAAAATTTCAATGGGTTAAAGGTTGGGGCATTTTTTTGCCACCGATAGTAAATGAGTAAGGCCCCATTTTAATCAATTTTTATCCATGGTGACATGGCCGTCACGCAACTATTGAACCTGGTTCCCCCATTTGTCCCCCCATCAAGGGCGATATTGGCCCCATCGGAATCAATCACGAAAACAAAAAAACCCGGAAAACATGCGTTTTGATGCTTTCCGGGGTGTTGGGATGATACCATTAATGACCCCTACGGGACTCGAACCCGTGTTGCCGCCGTGAAAGGGCGATGTCCTAGGCCACTAGACGAAGGGGCCGATCATTTCTGATAGTCAATGCGTAAATATATCGAAGTTCGAACTTGTTTTCAATGGCCGTAGCCAATTTTTTTAATAGATTTAATGGATTATCGATCGTTTTGGTCGCTGCCTTTAATTTTTGGTATCACATAAGGTGACGCGACAGATAAAAACTGTGGCCGTTCATCGTCATAGCACACTATCGATTTCAGCGAGCAACTGACTGGCTTCGAGCAAATTCTTTTTAACGGTTTTTAACAAGACTACAACGGCTACAAATACTGCTGAAAATGTAACATTTAGCGACGATTGCCTCCCAGACCGGGTAGCCAATGCAGGGTCATTTGGTCGGCATAGTTGGCGGAGATCGTTTCCAACTCTTGCATGCTGCGATCTCCCGCGTAAAACTTGGCAGGTACGACCAATACGTTTTTACGATTTTCGATCAACAATTTTTGTAGAACGTTTTCTAAGTGGTGATCTCCCGCTTTTAAACTGGCGATCCGTAAACGGTGAAAACGACTGCGTTGATTGATGGGATCATTTGCTTCCAGTTGCAACCAATCCGCGAGTGATTCCTCGGTTTGCCGATCATCAAGCACCAAGATCGTTGTGCCGCCGAACGGTCCCGGACAAAGAGGAATATCAGTCATTTGATCCGCCACCGGGTCATCGGCGTATTCCATTCGGCTAATTTCAGGAAAAAGATCGGCTGTTTTGGGGGAGACGATCGCAATTTGCGTATTCGAATCGCGTTGTCTTTCCGCCAGCATTCGCAACCAATGCGTTTCCCGTGCCGTGTTAGTTTCAGCGATCAACAATTTTCTCTGTTTGTCAACTGCGGGGTTTTCTGCTTCTTGGCTGCAGTCGATCCCCAGGCCGACAAATATCTGTTGGTGAAAGAGGCGATCATTTTCCCAAGGATCATCATCGATTTGCGATAACCATTCGGTGTCGATTCCTACGGACTGGTAAGCGGCCAATTCGGATTGCCACCAGTTTTCTTGATCCGCGGTGCCGATGACGACCAATCGCCGCTTGAGTGGGGTTTGAGGTCCCCAGTTTTCGGCCAGCGGCAATGGGAAGTCTTTTAATTTGGCGTATTGCCGAGGCGAACTAGCGATGGCAGTCAGATCCATTTTGCCGGTCAGCAATGCGGTTGCCACTGCGATCGTTGCACCACTTCCTTCACCCGCCAATACGACTCGTTGGGGATCGATGGGAAAGCGATTGAGTGTATATTGCCAGATTCGATGAACGGATTCGATAGCAACCGAGGTATCTTCAGGAAATTGATCGGGCCA
>JBGTHU010000720.1:0-2961 GCA_041745975.1 Mariniblastus sp. | reverse complement strand
ATGGTCGATCTGGCAGCGACCGGCAAAACGGTTTTGATTGCCAGTCACCAGATCCACGAGATCGAACGCGTGGCCGATCAGGTTGCTTTCATTAGAGAGGGGCAAATCTGCGAAGTTGGATTACTGGAAGATCTGAAGCAGGATATCCAATTGCTCAGCTTCTCCCGGCGAGACACCTTGATTGGGGTTCCCTTTGGCGAAAGTGAGTCGCAAGTATTGAGTGCGGTAGAATCAGGCAGAACGATGACCTGCCTGATGCGGAAGTTACCGGATGAATTGATCAGTCGCATTCAGAATGATACCAATATTTTTGATATCAATGTTTCCGCTCCCTCCTTGGAAGATTTGTACGTCGGATTTTCATCACCCAAAAAATTGAGCCACTTCAGTCGTGCGACCAACCGTGAAGCCAACCGAGAGTTGGAGGTGCGTCAATGACCAGCTTCGAACTTCTGGCGACTGAATGTCCACGTCGACCGTGGTCCACTCTGTTCTACAAAGACTTCCGATTAACCCTGGTAGCGGCATCGATGGGATTGGTAATATTGCTTCTCCTACAATTAGGATTCCGTTGGTACTTTAAAGGCGAATGGCCTGGCACCTTTCTTACAGACCAAGACAAGATTGTGATGTTTCTGATTGCGAATTTTGTCCCCGTGTTGATGGCCATCGCTGTGGCTGGAACCAGCGGGTATGAATATCACCAAGGAATCAATAGCTGGATCAGTTCTCTTCCCACCTCGCCCGGGCAGGCTTACTTTTCCAAATTCAGCGTGTGGCTGATACTGACTTTCGCGATACATACCATCCTGACGTTTGTGGCACTGTTTTTATGCGAATTCCAAATCTCAGGTGACATTCAAGCGTTGCTCCGCAATGCTGCGATGGCTTACTTGATCGGGCTTCAGTTGTTGTTGATCTTGAAATTCGCGATGCTGTTGTTCGAGCCGATTCTAGGGTTGGTGCTGGGCGGCGCCATACTTGTTGGCTTCCAAGCTGGATTGTTGATCTATCAATCGCCCAGCGATTTCAAACCGGAAATCTATTTTTCGCTACAGGCGGTTGGGACGCTTGTGTTCCTGGGGGCCAGTTGCTATGTCATGCATTGGCGTTGGGGCAATGGTCTCTTTTCAAAGTGGCTCCGACTGGAAGGGTTTGGCCGGTTCATCTTCCCTGTTTCCGCTGTCTTCGTAGTCACCGCAGTCACCGACTGGTCTAAGGAAGTCGATCGGCTGGAGAAAAAACGAAGACGACCGTTTCTCAGCTTGATCTGCCAGGCCTATCAAAGTCAACGCGGCCTACTGTGGACTTTGGTTGCGGTAGCGATCCTGTTCATCGCCGCCGAGATGTTTGCTAACTATATTTCTAGCGGGCGCGAATTCTACAACCGAGTGGTAGTTCCCACGGTACTTGTTGGAACGGTGATTGCCATTTTATTGGGGGTCAATACGTTTGGCGTTGATCGGCAGCAAGACCGCTATCAATTTCTATCCTGTCGCGGTGTTGGGCCAGGAATGATTTTTCTCAGTCGATTGCTGGTCACAGGTCTGGCGATTCTGCTGCTCAGTTTATTTTATTTGCGATTGCTGCAGGCGAATGAACGCTCCTTTCCCAACGGAATTCCGTCGAGTAGTATTTGGTTCTTAATCTTGATTCCCTATCTGGCAGGGATACTGACGGGAATGATCTCACGCAACATGACACTGGCCTTTTTGGGAGTATTGTTGGGTTTTGTGGTTTTCGTTTTTGTGGCCGGATCAATGTTGGAAATTTTACCCAACCAGGCACAAGCTTGGCTGCGGGGGATCTACGATGAGCTCCAAAATTCGGACTCGTTGGGTAAACAAATTGTGCGATTGGTGTTGGCCGGTTGTCTGGCGATTTACCTCTGGTTGTTGAATCGGCAAGTAGGCTGTATGATCAAAAATCATCAAGTCTCGAAAGGCCTGGCATTGGGGGCAGCGGGAATTCTGGCGATTGGATATTGGATATCGCTATTGCTATTGGATATCGCTATTCTTGGCATAGTCCGTGAGCGTAAATTGTCCGATGACATTGCCATCGCTACAAGCGCTGACCCTGCGCCCTACCCTCTACCATCTCCTGTTGCTAAACTTTAGAGGCTGTCTGAACCGGGGGGTCAGCCCCGCTGCGGCGATTTCAAATAACCCTTAAAAATCGTCGCCTCCAAAAGGTCTGACCCGTTTTTCAGGTAGGTTTAACTGATTCCTTAGATTTTACGACCTGAGCATGGCTGATTGGTATCAAAAAATTGTTGTTGTTACGGGTGGCTCGGATGGCTTGGGTTTAGTGATCGCCCGTCATTTCGCAATGCGACGTGCTACTGTCGTCATTTTGGCCAGGGACCCCTCGCGCTTGAAATCGGTCGCATCGGATCTGCTCAGCCTAAATCCGGAGCATCGTTTGTTTGGTATCGTGGCCGATGTGACCGATCCGGACAGCATCCAACAAGCGGTGGCTAGGATCATCAAGGATCACCAGCGAATCGACGTGTGGATCAATAATGTGGGTCGCTCGATTCGGGTCCCTTTGGTCGAAAGTCAATTGTCGCAATATCGGGACTTGATGGAAGTCAATTTTTTTTCGGCGGTTGAATGTAGCTTGCAGTCACTCCCCTGGTTATCAAAAAGTTCAGGTCACTTAGTTCAAATTGGCTCCTTAGCATCGAAAACGGGTTGGCCGCTGATGGCTCCCTATTCCGCCAGCAAACATGCATTGGCCGCATTCCATCACCAACTTCGGTTGGAAGGGCCTCAAAATGTCCATTATTTGCAAGTTTGTCCGGGGCCGATCCTGCGTTCTGATGCCGGCACTCGGTATCAGGATTCGACCGCTGGTCTCGATCCGTCCGCCGCAGATCCCGGTGCGGGCGTGAAAATCAAGGGAATTTCGCCTGAAAAATTGGCTCATCGAATCGAAGTCGCCTTGTTGAAGCGGCAA
>JBGTHU010000719.1:0-3616 GCA_041745975.1 Mariniblastus sp. | reverse complement strand
TTTCGTTGTTTTTGATTCATGGCCAGATTCCTTTCTGACTGAGGTGTATCAGTTGGCTTGGGGAGGAATCTGGTCTTTTTACATACCTTTCAATTTAAGAAAACCCCAATTTTCCCGAATAAAAATGCTTCACAGCGTTGGCGGTTGGGGGTCCAATCTCAGTGGTCAATCCTCGTATTGTTGCGTAGCCACCACCAGTTCGGGCGATTATGGTTCTGGGATAAACCAATCTGGATCGCAGTACAATCAAGAGAGTTTCGATGCTCAAGGAAACCGCATCGATATGGGTAGCCAGTGGAATAACCAACAACGCTTCGATGCGCAAGGAAACCGCATTGACTCGGGGACCCAAACGAGCGGTCAACAGTTTTACGACGCTCAAGGTAATCGTTTTGATTCGAGCGGCCAACAACGCTTTGATGCTCAAGGTAACCGCATCGGTTTGAGTGGCCAACAACGCTTCGATGCGCAAGGAAACCGCATTGGATCAGGCACTCAATTGAACAACCAACAGCGTCTTGACGCCCAAGGTAACCGCATTGAGTCAGGCACTCAATTGAACAACCAACAGCGTCTCGACGCCCAAGGTAACCGCATTGAGTCAGGCACTCAATTGAACAACCAACAGCGTCTCGACGCTCGGGGTAACCGCATTGATTCAGACACCCAGTTCGATTCCAATTCCGAACTAAATAAATCGGGAGTTACCATTCCAACCGATAAAGGTGTAACACCCCCGATTGTTCCTGACCGATAGAGGTTCAGTTATAAGTCAAACAGGGAAATGTTTTCCCGGTGAGTTGAAAAGGATTGGTAATCCAAAAAACGGGGTGAGATCGGTTCTCGATCGTGCCCCGTTCTTTTTATTTACTCCCTAATCACCTACCAATCATCGCCAATGAGTTAAATATCCAAAGCAAAACAAAAACGCTAGACACGATCATCATCGAAACATAAACCGCTTGCCAGCCTGCCAATGCAGATTCTCCGTTTTCAAGAGCCCGATAGATGTGTTTTTTCTTGTCGGTAATCAATCGCATCAGTCGCCGGATTGATAAAACGATCATTTTCAAGCGAACCGAAATCGGGGCGAGCAATGCCAGCGTGATCCGCCTTATCGGCTGCCAGATCTCGATGATGTCGCCGGCCGGGATTGTCGGCAGAATCCTTGATCGCTCCAATTGCGAAAATCGCCAAGCAAGCCAGGCGATACAACTGCCAGCAGCGATGGGCCACAGATTGCTCCAGACGATGGTACCTTGGATCAAGCTAAGACTTGTGTGCGAAAATAGTCCGGATGGGATCAGCCAGGGGCCTGCCATGACCAGCACCAGCGAGATGGCCCAGGCGCACAACATTATCGAAAACGAACGTTGTGGAGAACTCAAATCAAGCTGTTTGTCGCCTAACGGTGAAGCCCGTTGCTCTTCAATCTTTGGCCAGAGCAGATAAAGAAACCGTGCCATCAGCAACGTCGTGCCAATGGAAGTCAGCGGCAACAGCCCATCCAACATCGTCATCCAGTCAGCGGGCAAGGCGGCCAGCGAATCTTTCAATACTGACTTGCTGATGGCCCCCATTGTCAATGGTGCTCCGGCTAACACAAAAGCCGGAATCAGCAGCCCGGCCTGCATCAATCTTTTCGATAGCGATTTTCCTTGAGCTAATGGGGCTACTGCTACGCTTAAAAACAAACATCCCTTGCTAAAACCATGATGGAGTGCAAACATTAACACTGCCGACAATATCATGGGCCAAGCCGTATGCAGCAGCAACCCACCGCCAACCCCCATGGTAAGCAGTCCCATTTGGCTGATACTCGAATAGGCCAACACGGTTTTGGATTCACGCTGCTGGACGCCCACAACCACTCCGTAAAAAGTTGTAAAAATCCCAATACTCATCCAGAGATTTCCCCAGTCGGGCAGGCTCACTGCACCCAGTGGCAGAAATCTCAACCAGCCCAATAATCCGGCCTTGATGATGGCCCCACTCAGCACCGCACTGGCAGGCACGGGTGCGGCTGGATGGGCCAACGGCAACCAAACATGCAGCGGAAAGATTCCGACTTTGATCCCAAATCCGATCAGTAGTAGGCCGACAATCAAGAAGCCAGCGGGATCGGCAGCCAGTTCAAGAGCGCCTTGATCGTAGAACAAACTATTGCGAGCCACAGCCGAATACAGCAAGGATACCAGCAGAGCCGCCTCCCCCGCTACTACCATCACCATGTAAACCCGACCGGCTCGATTGGATGATTGATTGCCAGAATGGATGATTAGAGGGTAGGCTGAAAAACTCATCAGCGCAAAGAACAGATAGAAACTGATCATATCGTGCGAGAGGATCAAACCCAAGTTGCCCAACATTGTCAGCAAGAACCAGAAAAAATAACGGTTCCGATTTTGATCGGCGGAGAAAAAACCCAAGGAATAAATTCCGGCCAACAACCAGAGCCATGAAGTGAAAAGGAGAAAAATCCGTCCTACATCGTCCAATTTTAGGTGCATATGCAACAGCAACCAGTCCAGGTCGACCGATGTTCCTAGCTCGCCAAATCCAGCCAATAGAACGGCTGGCAATGCAGAAACGGCTGCCAGCGGTAAAATCAAACTTGGCAATCGCCGGAACAACAGTAGACAAGCGGTTGTTAGCGGGATCAGCAACGTCGACAGCAAAAGAACACCCTCCCGGGTGAGCTCCGCCCCAGTGGCGGTCACCCCTCGGTCGACAATGACTTTTTCGTAGATTCGATCGACGATCATCACCGTCCACTGCAAGGGGCTAAATGGCGCTGCGGCCAGTAGGCCGATCCCAACTGTGAGAACGGCCGTGATCAGCGGCGGCAACAGCAGTCCCCAATCCGTTTCCCAGCGAGACTGTCTATTGCCCGTTGTCCACTGCTCAAGTGGTTTGCAGAACCAGGCGACGAAAATCACCGGTAAAAAGTAGGCGGCATTCAATACGCTGCTGACTGCCAAAACGATCACTACCCAGCTCTGACCCGACTCGATACTGCCAATACCGATATGCCATTTAGTGACAAATCCGATCGTCGGGGGTACGCCGATCATCCCCAAAGCAGCAATCGAGAACGCGGTCATCGTCACAGGCATCCGGCGCCCTACGCCATGCATTTGGCTGATTTTTTTAATTCCAAGAGTCTCAGCCAAATTTCCTGCACAAAAGAAAAGGGTGATTTTCATCAGTCCCTGATGTACCAGATGCACGATCCCCCCCACGCTGGCAGCGGGGCCAATGATGGCGACACCTAGGATGATGTAGGAAACCTGTGAGATTGTCGAGTAGGCCAACCGTTTTTTCAAATCGTCTTGAAACAGAGCTCGGAGTGAACCGAAAAGAATTGTCACCGCCGCCCAGATGGCCAGCGGGGTGGTCAATTCGAGTACCTGAGCCCGTTCGATTCCATAAACGTCATACAACACCCGCACAATGCCAAACGCACCTGCTTTCACCACTGCCACCGCGTGCAACAGGGCACTGACGGGAGCGGGTGCGATCATGGCGATTGGCAGCCAGCCATGCAGCGGCACCAGAGCCCCCTTCACGCCCAAACCGATAATCATCAACCAAAAAATGATCCGCAGGGTGACGT
>JBGTHU010000718.1:0-11308 GCA_041745975.1 Mariniblastus sp. | reverse complement strand
ATACGTAACCGCACAATGGTCCTGAATATTTCTGGGGTAATCGAGACAGAAAATCATCAGCAACCATGGTGTCGTCGAGTTTCATACTAAAGCCTTCCAATTTGCATCAACGAAATTAACTTGGATTTGATGCGATTCGGTAAAAGGCGATAGTTCAAGAAATAGAAAGGCCCTTCTCCGCAACGCAGGAGAAGGGCTTTCACTCAATTAGCCTACGCTGTTCGACGTCGTCTCATGCTGACAACAACCATTGCCATCGAAACCAACAGACAAGAATTCGGTTCCGGCACCGCATTCAGAGTGAACTGAAGTGTGTTGCCACTTGCGTAACCAAAACTGCCGACAAATCCGCCACTGTTGGTAAAGGAAAAATCGCTAAGTAAGAAGTCCGTTGAGTTGAATTTGATCAGATCATACGTCTGACCGACAACCCAGCCGTTGTCAGTAAAGGTAAAGGCATAGCTTCCAACTCCCGATTTCAACAGGTCACCACCGACGCTGATCAAATCCGAATCAACACCATCCAGGCCGAGGTCAAACAGAATGGAACCACCGGCGTCCCAGGTCAAGTTGTCGTCGAATTTCAATTCGCCGGGTGAAGCCCCAGGACTGATGACCGCCGTTCCGCCAAACATGAAATCTCCGGTAATCGTACCGTTACCGGCGATTAAACCACCATTAGCTTCACCAGTTGATGCTGCTAAGGTTCCACCGCTGTTAAGGATTAAAGTTCCACCCGTTTGCATGAAGTTGTCCGAGACCGTCAATTGGGTGGTAGCACCATCCAGGCTGATGATCCCTTGCGACATCAAACCGGCTGCCGTTGTCAATTGGCGTCCATCCCGCAAGGTCAGCTGACCCGACGCACCGATGGTGTCGAGGCTCGCCAGTGCGTTGGGAGTTCCGGTGGCGGCGCTATAGAACTTGGAGTCCGCTCCGTCGAGTCGCACGTGAGCGTTGAGCGTCTGCACATCGACTCCGACCAATCGCATGGTGCTGTCACCAATCACTTCGTAGGTGCCACCGGTCAGCGTTTGCGAGCCAGCATCCCAGTTTGTCAGCACGCCGCTATCGACACGCAAGATACCACCGTTGACCGCTGAGAATAGGCCGTTGTTGGTCTTGTCATTGGTGAGCAATGTCAATTCTGAACCCGAGCCCAGCGAGGCGTCGGCACGGACAACACCGTTGTTCACTAAACTACCCGCAATGCTTCCTACCCCTTCGATGGTGTGTCCTGCTTGTTGGGTAATTGTTTTGTCCGCGTTCGTGGTGATTTGAGCTAGTGACCCTCCTTCTCGACCAAGCCGTATCGCGCCCGAACCATTCAATGCCAAGTCATTGCTGGCATTAAATACGGTTCCAAAACCACCCGCAGTTGGGTTGACCGAGATCAGACCGTTATTTGTCAGTGTTCCCTCCGCTGACAAAGTCGTCGCCGAAGCCACATTGATCGTGGCATTGCTGACAACGTTTGACAGAGTTTTTGCTCCCGCACTCGAAGTCCAGAAAACACCTCCATCGAACGACTCAAGCGTTCCTCCGCTGACGCTCATCCCCCCTGACAACTGAACCACCGAATCCGCACCATTCGCACGAATCGTTCCTCCTGAGTTGTTGACCGAGATTCCGTTGATATTTAAGGTCGAATTGGTTACGGCCTCGAATAGATTGGTGTTGGTCTTGTCATTGGTGAGCAATGTCAATTCTGAACCTGTGCCCAGCGAGGCGTCGGCACGGACAACACCGTTGTTGACTAGGCTTCCGGCAATATTCCCCACCCCTTCGATGGTGTGCCCAGCTTGTTGGGTGAGCGTATTGCCGACCGTCGTCGAGAGAGATGCTAAAACCCCTTCTCTTCCAAAACGGATGCTGCCGTTTCCGGAGAGGTCCGAATTTGAGTTGAAGATCAACTGAGTTCCAAAACCACCTCCCAAAGGATTGACTGCCAACAGTCCGTTATTTACCACGTTTCCATGAACTGTTAGAGTGCGGGCTTGCTCAATGTTTAGTGTATCCCCCGTTCCGATGGCCAATTCGCGAACCAGAGCATTGATATTTAAAAAGACTGTCACGTCATTTCCCGTGTCAATGATGACGTCCGAGGTATCGCTATTGGGTACGGCATTTGAGTCCCAGTTCCCCGCGACATTCCAATTGCCGTCTCCCACTGCGCTCCAAGTCTGAGCTGACAAGGGGGAGTCCCACATGGAAAGGGAAAAAGTGGCCAGCAGTGCGACAGCACCACCGATAAATCTGCGGGTTAACTCCCACTGACACAATCTAATCTTCATAATGTTATTTCCTCTATAAAAATGGGGGGCTTGGGATAGGCGATCGGGACAATTTTTAGATTGTCGATACCAGCCCTACCCACCGAGCGGTAACCTGAAAACTACTCACGCTATTGTTACTACTTGCCGACCGGGTGTTTCTCTCAGCAAATTAAAAATTTTTGAGAGTTTTTGGGGATAGAAAAGCGATCATCGCGAGTAATAATAAAGAGAAGCATAGAAAAACCAACTAAAAACAAACTAAAATTCAATTAAGACAATGTAAAATCGTAACCGTCCACGGTTAAAGAAAATAAACTAGAATCAACGTATCATTTCAGCCAAATGCCGCAGGTGCCGAGGAAGAGTCTTGGCAGGAGCCTCAATCTCCCGGCCTACTCGCGAACGGTTACAGTGGCCGTAACAAGCAAATCGAAAATTTATCGAAAATGGCCAACAACCTTAACGCAGCTGAAAGTGACTCGAAGCAAGTAAAAACTTGTCCCTCGGGAACCTCTTTGCCCGCCTCCCAAGGCATGACGCAGACTGGCAGCGATAGCCCGTGCCCCACGGTCGAAGTATTAAATGGAATGCTGGCTGGGGAGGCGATTGATGAATCGTTGGCCAATCATGTTGCCCAATGCCAACGCTGCCAACAAAATCTCGATCGAATCTCCGATGATACACCATTGAATGAACTCCGACAGCGGCTCGATCCCAGCGGCGTGGTGGCTACTTGGCTGGAACCAATCTCAAATTCAAGCACCGATGGCAATGACCTGGGTACGCTGGCCGGGTTTCACATTGAATCCCAAATTGCGGTCGGAGGGATGGGAGTTGTCTATCGCGGCCGTGACCAGCGATTGGATCGATCGGTCGCGGTTAAAGTCCTCAAACGTTTCGATCGTCCCCAAGCGGTCGATCGGTTTCTTCGCGAAACGCGAGCTATCGCCAAACTACAACATGATCATGTGGTTCCCATTTACGAATCGGGGGTGGCTCGCGACGGTCGCCCCTACTTGGTAATGCCCTTGATCGATGGGGAAACATTGTCACAACGGATTCGGCGTCAACCGTTGAAACCGTTGGCGGCCGCAGAGTTAATCCGTCAAATCGCTACGGCATTGACCGCCGCTCATGATGCCGGACTGATTCATCGCGACATCAAGCCAGCCAATATCATGCTCGATGCGGCCGATGGACGAGCCAAACTGACCGACTTCGGGCTGGTGCGGGTGGTCGATGAAACGACGTTAACTCAAGCCGACGTGGTGGCCGGGACGCCGGAATACATGAGCCCGGAACAGGCCGCAGGGAGTGAACGAATTGACGGACGTTGCGATATTTATAGTTTGGGCGTGAGTCTGTACGAGTCGCTGACCGGGACCGTGCCTTACCGTGGTACCCCCTTAGAAATACTCGACCAACATCGGCACGGCGTTCCGGTGGCACCAAATCGACTCAATCAAGCGGTCGATGACAGTCTGAATACGATTTGCCTCAAATGCATGGCTCGCGAGCCCCACCGAAGATACCAGACAGCCCAAGAATTGGCTGATGATCTGCAACGATTGCTCAGCGGGCGACCGATCATAGCCCAACCGGCGACGGTCTGGACTCGATTGTTTCTCTGGGCACGACGCAATCAAGCTGTAGCCTCGCTGCTGTCAATTGCGATTGCGACGTTACTGATCGCTTCGATCACGACCACATCGCTGTGGCTGAAAAGTGCGGCCAATGCCCGGCAAGCCCAAAACCTAGCGGATGAATTGGGCGTCAGCAAGCAACAACTCGAAACGGCATTGGATTTGTCGGAAGTGCAGCGGACACGAGCCCAACAGCGGTTTGATGATCTGCGAAAACTGGCCAACGAATTGTTGTTTGAGATCTATCCGCAAGTCGAGTATTTGGACAATTCGTTGGCCGCCCGAGAAGCGATCATCACCAGTGCCTTACAATATTTAGACCAATTGCACTTGGAATCGAGCGACGATGTTGAACTGCAATCCGAATTGGCGACGGCTTACGAAAAAATCGGTGAATTGATCGGCACAATCAGTAATTCCAACTTGGGAGATAAACGGTCGGGGTTGGAAAATTATTTCAAAGCCAGAGAGTTGCGGCAAGCCGTTTACGAATCGAATCCTCTCGATCCTCAGCATCTGTCTAAACTGGCCCACAATTTTTATATTGTCGCCCGAACTTATTGGGCGGCTGATCTGACTAACGAATCGACCGAGGCCTTTGACACCAGCATCCGGTTTCAACGGGAATCGATCGCACTGGATCCCGGTTCGGAAGTGGCGATGAATAAACTGGCCACTATCTTGATCGATTCGGCCAATATTCCCAGTTGGGAAGGGCAGTTCGATCAAGCCAATCTGGTCTATCAGGAAGCTCAAATTATACTGGACGACTTGATCGCTCGCTCCCCCGAGAATCCGGAATACAAAAAAACAATCACTCGCTTATTGAGGGCCGTCAGTCGCATCCATGGTAGTACCGGCGATGTCGCTGCCGGTGAGGAGGTTCTGTTGAAAGCGATTGAAGTTGGGAAGGAACTGCTCGAAATTTATCCCGATGATTTTGCCGTTGCCCGTAGCGTCTGGATCTCGCAGTACTTGTTGGGCGAACTCTACGTCAAAAACAAGATGCCGGACAAGGCGGTCGCTGCTTGTACGGCGGCCATTGATTTTCCTCAAGGTGTAATTGAGCGTGAGCCAGCCAATGCCTTTGTGGCGATTGATTTGGCCAACGCTTATTTTAACTTGGCTCGCAGTTATCGACATCGTGATGAATTTGAATCAGCAATTGAGTCGGCCCAGCAAGCGGCTAACGTCATGCGAGGGCTTCTCAACCGACATCCCGATGATCGGGAGTACCAAAGGAATCTAGCGATCTATCTGTCGGAAATTGCTCGTGGCAAAATCGAATTGGCGGTCGAGATGACCGATTACCAAGCAGGTCTGCAGACAACGACCGAGGCTATCGAGTTGTTGTTGCCTCTGACACAATCCCCTTCTAGCTCGATTTACAGCTTATACGATTTGGCATTCGCCTATCGCTTAGCTGCCAAAGCCCATCATCATAGTGGCGATTCTGCCAAAGCAATTGCAGCGATCGAAGAAGCGATCGGTTTGTTAGAGCAGTTGGCTGCATCGGGATCACAGCAGGTGACAGATGA
Organism: Mariniblastus sp.; assembly: GCA_041745975.1. Classification (GTDB taxonomy): domain Bacteria; phylum Planctomycetota; class Planctomycetia; order Pirellulales; family Pirellulaceae; genus Mariniblastus. The sequence goes on along the minus strand of JBGTHU010000718.1, from coordinate 5,851 downwards.
ATTGATGAAAGAAATCGCTGCCGAGCGAGAAAGTTATTTGGAAGAATAAGCTTAACCGTTGACGCGCAAGAGGCCAGGTTGATGCCCCCGCCGAAACAAAAACTACTCGGTCTGTGGTATTGGCAACGAATTTTCTCGGTAGGAGCCTTGGCCTTCCTACGAAATTCTCCGATTTTGTTCGGTAATGAATTCCTCTGAACGGTTACGAATACGCAGCCCTCTGCGGAGGCTGTCGAACCGTTCGGGTTGTGGCGATTTTGGCTTGCACAACTTATGTTCCGTTCGCGGGTTCGGCCAATTGCTCTTGGTGAGCTTCATAGATCCCATCTTTTATCTTCTTGTTAAACCAGTTGTGGGTATGGCAACCGCCCAGATTATAAATTGTTAAGAAGGAAAATTGTTCGGCCGCCCCTGTCGGCTTATCCGGCAGTTCCAATAGTTTGGGAAGCAAAGCTATTATAATTGCCAGATTCGGAACATTTAGCGGTCGGGATTGGGAAATGTCGCGGCAATTCCATCGACAACCGTCCGCTTCGCTTGATTTGATCACAGCTCGCAATCAAAATGAAATGGTCACGATTGGATTTATAGTCTCGCAAATGAGCTATTGCTAACCTCCTTTTGACCCAAAGCAGCAACCGATCAATCAAGCCACCATCTTGCCAACCGATGAGCGAAAACAAAACTGACACGACCACAAATCCCAGCTTATTACTGCGCATTCGGGATTCGACGGATGTGCAGTCTTGGGCGACGTTTCAATTCGTTTATCGCCCGATGATTTTGGCTTATTGCAGTCGGCGGGGTCTGCAAGAAGCGGATGCTCAAGACGTCGCTCAAGAAGTGATGTCGTCCGTCTGTCGCGCGATCCAAAAATTCGAATATCAACCGCAGAAGGGCCGATTTCGAGCTTGGCTGGGAACTGTCACCGCAAACAAAATCAAGACCTTAAAAAACAAGCAATATCGCCTTCTGTCGCGAGAGTCCCAGCCATCATCGGAGCAACTGACCGACACGGTCGTCGCCGATCCTGATTCGGATTGGATTTCCATCTTTTCAGAACACATTTTCCAAACCGCTTGTGATCGAGTGCTATCGCGGGTTGAAGCACTGACTTGGGATTGTTTTCGGTTGACTTGGCTTCAACAGCAGTCGGCCGCTGATGTGGCTCAGCGATTGAAAATTCCTATTCACAATGTTTATGTCAACAAGTCGCGCGTGTTGAAACTCTTGGAATTAGAAGTCAGGCTGCTGGCAGAGGATAGCATAATCGATTCGTCAAGGTGACATTTCGTCAAGGTGACATTATTGCGCTCGGACCAGTCGCCCGACTCTCCCAGTCGGAACCTCTCACCAATAATGCTTGGTTTTGACATTGAAATTCATATTGACTCGCCTTGGAGCTGCGGGCGACAAAAACAAACGTTTTTTCCACAGTGACGCTTGGGTAGGGAAGGCGCCCGAGCACTCCCCCCAAAAAAAAGGGGAAGGGAATAATGGAAAAATCCAGCGTTTTTGAAAATAGTTTCAGCTCTTCTCAAATTAAGCCTTGCATCTTTTGAAGATTCATTAAAATCAAAGGATATCTCCAGGTTCAACCAATCTCAATTTTTAAGGATGGCCAAAGGTAACGGAATGTCAACATCGATTCCTCCCGATCGCAATAACAATAGCAAAAAGCCAAAAAATAACGGCGCTCGATTTCGGCGAGACGACGCCCCTTCGGTGACGGATGGGATTGATAGGCAACCCCCGTATAATTTGGAGGCGGAGGTCGGTGTGCTGGGAAGTATCATGCTGATGCCGACAGTTTGTGATGAGGTCGTTCATCTATTGCGGCCCGATGATTTTTATGACGAGGCCCATCAAAGATTATTCTCCCATTTGATGGAGATGCATAATGCGGGCAAAAAAATCGACATGCTGCTGTTGCGAGATTTCCTGATTAAAAAGGGGGATTTCGATTTGGTCGGAGGTGCGGGGGGATTGGCCAAGATTTTCTCATCCGTCCCCCATGCCGCGCACGCTGGTTTTTATGCCAACATCGTTCGCAGCAAAGCGACCGCTCGGAACTTGATTACCACCTGTAGTGAAGTTTTAACGGAAGCCTATCGTCCTGAACGAGAGCCAGATGAATTGTTGAATGATGCCGAGCAACGTGTGTTTGCCATTCGAGAGAGCCGACAATCGAGTAACTTGTCGCGAGTCGATGAAGTTCTGTCTCAGGCGATGGATCGTTTGGACGCGCGGGTCGCCGGACACGCTCAAGAGGGAACGGTGGAGACTGGTTTCATCGACATGGACAACATGACCGGTGGCTTGCACGCTTCCGAGCTGGTCATTTTGGCCGCCAGACCAAGTATGGGAAAGACCGCGTTCGCGATGAATATCGCTGAAAATGTCTCCTACAAATCTCGCCAGCCTGTGTTATTTGTTAGTTTGGAAATGGCAGCGGTTGAGTTAATCGAACGCTTGCTCTGCTCAGTCTCTCGTATCAACGGGCACCGTTTGCGAGCGGGCACGTTGGCCGCCGATGAACGGAAGCGGTTGGTCGATTTTGCGGGAGAGCTGAGCGAGATCCCACTGTTTATCGATGACTCGCCGACTCGCAATGTTTCGGAAATTGCCGGGGCCGCAAGGCGAATTAAACGCCGCGAAGGAAGCTTGGGATTGCTGGTTGTCGACTACTTGCAATTGATTCAGCCCGATTCGAGTACCGATCCGCGGCAAGAGCAAGTCTCCAAAATTGCGCGGCGATTGAAGGGGCTGGCCCGTGAATTGAAAACGCCGATCTTGTGCCTATCGCAGTTAAATCGTCAAGCTGAAGAGTCGCGCGATCATCGCCCCAAACTAAGCCATCTGCGCGAGTCGGGAGCGATCGAGCAAGATGCTGACGTCGTGATGTTTGTCCATCGAGAAGCCTATTACCACAAAGGTAACCCGGATTCTGGAGTCAGCGAAAATGACGCGGTGATCATCATTGAAAAACAACGGAACGGCCCCACAGGGGATGTCGAACTCCATTGGGAGGCCAAGTTCACTCGTTTTGGAAATCGCTCCCACCATGGCGAAGACGATATGCCAGGCTATCAGAATACCGGATTTTAAGCCGAATGACAGATATCAATTCAGTATCCGTTTTCAAGTAAGAACCGAGTCAAATGGCTGGTCTTCCTGAATTACCTCGACGGCATCAATCCGGTTTAGACGGTGATATAGACGGTGATATTCTCAGCATAGTTCAAACCGAGCCACGGCCCCTTACGGTTTTGAAATACCCCGAGCAAGATTATCTGAAGCTTATAAAACGCGATATCAAACGCAAAGGGTGGGGGCAGAAGTGGGGCAAGCCCCCGAAGACGACCATGCTGAAGCTCAGCGATTACTCACGAATTTAATCTCTCTTTGGAGTTCGTTAACAGCTGAGGATCAAGCCGAGGTCGTCGCCCTCGCAGAAGTTAAAAGCGGGAGATGTGGATGTGAAAACGATAGATAACAACTCGTCGGTTTCTTTTAATATCATCCCCCCCCCTTCCGCGATACATCTCGGACTGTTTTAGTTTGTAAGAATCGATCCTCTCGATCCGCTGGCCAACAGCCTTTTGGTAGTTTGTAGCTTGCTGATAGGTGCTGAGGCCATCCGAGGAAAACCCGGGTATCAACACCAAGGTTTTTGCAGACCTCGCCAGCGTCCCTTATTTTGACGACATTGCTATTGTCTTTCCCGACCTTCTCAGCGTACTCACTCAATCCGCTTTTCTTACCGCGTCCACCTTTCGATATTGGCACCGCTTCATAAGCCTGGATCCCATTGGCATCGACCCTTTCCTTGACTCCATACAAAATATCTCCACCTGCCGCGTTTCCGAATGAAGAAATATCAGCAAGGAACTCTTTCCTATCTTTGTCCGACTGATTAGGCATCTCCCGCTTGTACTCCAATGTGCGAGATTCCCCCACTGCATTCTCAATCAATGCATCGATGTCCGCTTTGCCAATGGCATCAAATGGCTTTTCTATCATTAAAAAATCTCTTCAGGCCAGTAATTCAAATGGTCTTTAAAACACCCCACCTACCCCTTTAAATTTCTCCACAAAGGCGGCAATCTTTTGAAAAACGCTTTGCTTCTTTGAAAGGTATTGTGGATTGAGCGGACTCATCTTGGGAAGAATCGCATTGAGTTCCGTGCCATTCTCGCTGGCATATTCCCGTTTTAATGAGGTGCTAATATACCGCTTGGCCGCTTCGACATTCAGGTTTTCGTTAGCAATTAACTCCCCAGCCTCCCGTTGTTGCTCGGCCCGAGCAAAACTGAAAAACGCTTCAATCACACTCGCCTTATCCGGTAGTTCATCGAGATTTGCTTGGTTAATAAAATCAACCACCAAACTCTCCTTGGCCCGGTTGCCAACACTGGCTCGAATCAAGCGACGGACTTCTTCAACCAAATTGGATTTGTCTTTGGTCTTTTTGTTGTTCTCAAAAATCAGCTCCAGAATATAATCCAGATTGATCTCCTGGGACTTCAGCAAGTCGACCTCGAACACCACGTCATCCCAATCGATGGTGGATTCGCTTGTTTCCTTCCCTTCCTTTTCACGTCGCAGCCAATCCCGGATGTCATTGTAGGTCGATCGGTAATCCTGGATTTTTCGATCCGCAGGTAGTTTGATAGTCTGCAAAACATCCAAATCCTCATCGCTCAGGTGATGCTCCGCCTTGAAGTCCTCAACTTGTTGAGGATCGTCCATATCAAGGGCCTGCAATGCCTTCAGACTGGCGAATTCATCAAAGTTCTGCAGAATATTCTCAACTTGCAAATACTCGCCAAACAGCTTCACAAAATCCTTCTTGTCTTTCTCCTTAACGATCTCATCAGGATTGGGAAACCGCTCTTCCAAATCTTCCACCACGGCTTTAAAGCCACGTCGAGCTTCCCCAGTTACCAGATCGGTAAACCCATCCATATATTCCTTGTAACTCTTCTCCAGCACCACGTTCTTGGTGTTGCTGTCGCCAAACAAGGTAATGGCATCAATCGTTGCCTTTTGCAGATCGCGGAAAGTGATGATGTTCCCAAACGTCTTGGTTGCATCGTAAATTCGATTCGTTCGTGAATAGGCTTGGATCAGCCCGTGAAAACGAAGGTTTTTGTCCACAAACAAAGTGTTCAACGTCGGTGCATCAAAGCCTGTAAGAAACATCCCCACGACGATCAACAAATCGATATCCCGTGATTTCACTCGCTTGGCCAAGTCGCGGTAATAATTCTGGAAACCGTTGCTGTCCACACTGAAGCTGGTTTTGAAGTAGGCATTATAGTCGGCAATCGCTGCGTTCAAAAACTCCTTGGCGGTACTGTTCATCGCCGACACATCAAAACTTTCATCCTGAATATCCCCTACCGCATCCTGGTCTTCGTTGGCGGCAAACGAAAAGATGGTGGCAATTTTCAGCGGTCTTTCGCTGTCGACTTGCAGCTGTTTGAGCGATTCATAATACAGCTTGGCCGCATCCACACTGGTGACCGCAAACATCGCATTGAAGCCAGTCCCACTCCCCCGCAGCCGGTGAGTCTTTTGGCGGTAATGGGTCAGAATGTACTGCGATATCTCCCGAATACGATGCGGGTGCAGCAGGGCTTGGCGGTTCTCAGCCGCGGTCAGCTTGTTCTGGTCCTGTTCCGATTCAATCGCCTTAAACTTTGGACGGACATCATTGTAGTCGACCTTGAATTTGAGCACCTTTTCATCGCGAATCGCATCGGTGATCACGTAGGAATGCAACTCGCGACCAAAGACGCTGGCGGTCGTGTCCGCTCCCAACGCGTTTTGGGGAAAGATTGGGGTG
>JBGTHU010000717.1:0-2948 GCA_041745975.1 Mariniblastus sp. | reverse complement strand
CAGTTTGAATCCGACCAACGGGGATGAGTATTGGTCGATCCCGTTAGAGCCGTCCTACGAAATGTCAATCGCTCGGCCGATGATTGACGGCAACAAAATGTACGCCAGCGGATTGGGGAGTCAATCGGTAATGGTGGAGTTAAACTTGGAGCAACCAACCGCTCGGGAATTATGGCGAGGGAATCCGAGAAACTCCATCTTCAGTGGAAATGCCACACCGATGTTTGTCGATGGTGTACTCTATGGCAGCGATTCTCAGATGGGTAACTTCATGGCCGTTGACAGTAACGACGGGACTCGACTGTGGACCACCTTCGAAGCGACTCGCCCAGATGAAAAACGGCGGATCAGTCACGGAACTGGATTTGTGACTCGGTTGGGGGATTCGAATCGCTATCTGATATTGAATGAAGTGGGTGAATTGATGATCGCCCAATTGACGGCTGACGAATTTCAGCTATTGGGCCGATGCTTCGTGTTGGAGCCAACGGGAGAAGCGTTTGGTCGCGACGTCCTTTGGTCTCATCCTGCTTACGCCATGAAAACGGCATTCCTCCGCAACGACAAAGAAATCATTGCGGTTGATTTGTCCAACAATCGAGGCAAATGACATTGAGCGGTCACACTTCATTTTAGCAACTGACACCCAAAATTTGAAATATTAGTAAAAACGCCATGTCTCTGCTGGGATGGTTTTTAAAGAAACCGAAATACGATCGACTTTCTGATGCCTACATGACCCAGCGAAAATGGTTGTGGGGAGAGCTTAAGAAAGCGATCGAATTTCAACAAGCAAAAAAGACTTCCGTCTGGATTGTGACGCATTTTCCCGATCAATTTTTGGCTGTTCAGGATCAATTGGGAAGTTGGCAATTGGACTATCGGATTATCGATCAAGCGATTGATCCTGGCCGATTGGCTCAATTGGTTCGCGACGACTACCTTGCCCCGCGTCCTGCCGTAAACTTGTCACTGGCCGAGTTCTTGGAAACCAATGATCGGGCGATTTTAGACTTCGACCCACAAATTTCCGTCTCGATGATTGCGGTTGAGCGGCATCCATTAGTTACCAAAGACCAACAACTCGATCGATTCGCCAGTTCGATTCCTTGCCACGTCCGATTTGGGTATTATCTGGCATTGGATGATCCGTTGTTTCAATATTTTTTTCCGGAAAAGATGCTTTCTTTTCTGCATCAATTCGGAATGCGGGATGACATGTTGGCCGACTCGATGATTGTGACTCGGGCAGTCAACCGAGCCGTGCGAAAATTGACTCGCCAGACTAAATCAGATATCCAGGCCGATTCAGCCGCCGAATGGTTGACCAAGTGGGAACAGGCCAATCAGGCCAATCAGCCGGATTCACCATAGAGTGTCGCCAGTAAACTGCGTCGACCCCCTCGATTCCGATGTTCGCAAAGATAGATTCCTTGCCACGTCCCCAGGGCCAACCGGCCTTGGGCAATTGGTATCGAAACCGCAGCCCCCATCAAGGACGACTTGATATGGGCTGGCATATCATCGGGCCCCTCAATTGTATGCACCAACGGCAATCCTGTCTCCGGGCAAATTCGATTGATGTAGGTCTCCATATCGACTCTAACATCGGGATCAGCATTTTCATTGATCGTGAGGCTGGCTGAAGTATGTTGAATGAATAAATGAAACAAGCCAATTTTTATCTGAGCGATTTCCGGCAATTGTTGGACAATTTCATTACTGATTAGATGGAAGCCACGAGGTCGTGGCACCAGCTGAATCTGTTTTTGAAACCACATGGCATTTACTCCTTCAGACGGCAGATTTCATTGGTGATTTTGATAGGCTTGGCCAATCTTCCATGAGGAAAACAGGTAGGCAACTCCGATCAAAACACCCGCTACAGCGACCGCCCATCTGCCTTGCCAGTTCAACAACCAGAAAATCATACCAGAAACCAGCAATGTTCCCACGGGGATTAAAAACCCTAAGCTCCAACCGCGGACAACAATTCGCATTGTTTTGCCGAATCGATTGATTAGCATCTGGTTGACTGGATTCCTCAACCCAAATCGCAGTTCGGCTTCAATGAACCGCCCGGCCACTGCGATGGGCAATCCGGCCCACGCCAAATTTCCAGCCAATCCACCTAACACGATGAAACTATAGACCCAATGGGTGTTGGCTACGCCAATCCAATTGACGATCCGGTTTACTAACAGCAGCTGTAGTAACAGCGAAATCGCCAAGGCGACCTGAGTGTAGAATCCCAAAAAACGAGCCAAAGCAGCTTCATTGGCAAACTCGGTTTCAAACGTCGCAGTATATTGATAAGCCAAAATCCAACGACATCCGACAAAACAGAGCGTACCAATGGTCAACCACTTGAGTAACGGGATCGAGATCACTTGCCGAGTGAAATTGATCATCCGATACTTCAGCGATCCCGTATTAGCGGTAGTATCTTTAACAACGCGGGTTGAATCAGCTTCATTTGCGGGATTGGCGATATCGGTCGAACTGACTGCATTGGCTGCAATAAGGTTTTCTGTTTCCGGTTCGTCTTGCTGATGAATCATTCGTCGAATCAACAGAATTCCGATCCAAGCCAATGTGACCAATCCAATAGCGATCAGAATCAAGTTTGCCGTTCCCAGTCTCTCGGCTAAAACAGTAATGCAAGCCCCACCGGCAATTCCACCGACTCGTCCGCCGGCGTAGATAACTGGCAAGATTCGGTTCAACTCACTGCGCAAAAAGTAATCCTGCAAGAAAGTACCAAAGTGCATCAACACCAACGTCTGAGCCATCTCCCGGCTCACGAACATGATTCCCGCAGGGATTGGACCTGGCAGCCAGACTTGTCCCCCCCAAGCCAGCAGCCAGACCATTGCGATCAGACACAAAATCCAACTGAACAGGCGAGAGCTGTCTACCACGGTCGCCCAAACTAAGTAAATCGACAC
>JBGTHU010000716.1:0-3207 GCA_041745975.1 Mariniblastus sp. | reverse complement strand
CCGATGCCGCCCGCCGTGATGCCACGGGAGAAAGTGCGAAAGTCTCAAGCGTCTCATGGAGTCTCCGTGATCGAGGTCGGTCGACAAGCAGACGGTTCCTGGAAGGTGATGGAATCGCCGCGAGCGAGACGGTTGACGGCCAACACGCCGATGGCGATCAGCGGTCCCGCGACTGAAAAGATCGGCCAGGAAGTATTGGGAACCTTAAACAATTGTGCCGCCGGCAGAACTCCCTGGGGTACCTACCTGACTTGCGAAGAGAATTTCCAGGGATTGTTCGGCACCGACCATCCCGATTATCATCCCGATGCTAAACAAGCAAGATACGGGTTGGCAAAATCCGGATACACCTACCGAATCAATGGTCAGCCGATTTCTGTTTATCGCTGGTGGCAACAGGATCAGCGATTTGATTTGTCCTTTCCCGACAACGATTCCGAACGGTTTGGCTATGTGGTGGAGATCGATCCGTTACGGCCCGATTCGGTTCCTGTCAAACGAACGGCCCTCGGTCGCTTCCGCCATGAGAATGCGGAATTGACACTGGCCGCCGATGGACGAGTGGTCGTTTACATGGGTGACGATCAAAACGATGAGTTCATTTATAAGTATGTATCCCGTCTTCCTTATGATCCTCAACAAGTCGATCAATTTGGAGTCGACTCTCAAGGCGGCTTGCTGGATGATGGGACGCTGTATGTAGCTCGATTTGATGAGAATGGCCGAGGCGAATGGTTAGAATTGACTACCGGACAGCCAGGACTAGAGAACTTCTCGCTCGCCCAGATTGCAATTTACAGTCGGCAAGCGGCAACGATCGTAGGAGCCACTCCGATGGATCGCCCCGAATGGCTGGCCGTCAATCCGACCAATGGCGAAGTCTTTGCCTCATTGACCAACAACAAGGGCCGCACAGAACCTGATGCGGCCAACCCGCGAGCGAACAATTTGTACGGACATATCTTGCGTTGGCACGAAGACAATCAGGACGCGGCAGCCACCACGTTTGGCTGGAAGGTTTTCGTATTGGCAGGTAATGATCAACTACCCGATCCAGAGCGTCAAGGGACCATCAACGGCGACTCGTTCGCTTGCCCTGACGGATTGAAGTTTGACTCAAGCGGAATTTTGTGGATTCAAACTGACGTTTCTTCATCCGCCTTGGGCAAACCTGGGTTTAAGGAATTGGGTAACAACATGATGTTGGCTGCCGATCCCAACAGTGGCCAGATCAAGCGGTTTCTGACGGGCCCCTTGGGATGTGAAATCACCGGCAACACAATGACTCCCGATCGACGCACCCTGTTCATCAACATCCAGCATCCAGGAGAACCTGCCGACGAGGTAAGCGATCCTTTCGATCCGAATAAGTACAGCCAATGGCCCGACGGTGCCGCCGGCGGACGTCCTCGGTCGGCCACGATTGTTGTTCGTCGAACCGATGGCAAGCCGATCGGCAGTTAATTGAGGCAGTTAATTGAGGCAGTTAATTGATTTACTCAGAGTAGTCATGGCTGCTATTGGCATTGAGATGAACCGTTTCGGAGAGACGGGCTGCTTTAAAAATGGATGTAACATTTCAGCTGTCTGAAACGAGAAGCCGTTTAACCGGTAGCCAAGGCGACCGATCTACTTCGTTCGGATGATGTGTTACAAATAAATTAATTGAACGATAACCGATTCTAGAACCAAATTAAAAAGGAAAAACAGATGAAGCATTTCAATTATCCCACAGTGTTCGCCGTGGCGATCGCCTGCTGGTTGCTACTGAGCCCAGGTCATCGTTTGATTGCAGCTGCCGTTGATGAAACATTGACTCTCAAAACCGATTCACATCTTGAACCAATCACCATCCGACTGATGAGTTTCAATATCTGGGTCGGCGGTGAGCCCGGGGGCCAGCCGTTGGAACAGACAGCCGCGGTGATCAAAGCAGCCCGGGCAGATATCGTTGGAATACAAGAGAGTTTTGGCAGTCGCAGCAAAGAGGACAGCGCTAAAAAAATCGCCGAAATGCTGGGCTGGCAGCACGTCAACCAACGAGGCAGCACCTCAGTTATTTCCCGGTTTCCGATCGTTGGAACAACCCCTGAAAAATGGGGCGTGATGTTGGAGTTATCCGAAAATCAACAGATCTACTTGTTCAATGCCCATCTGGCACATGCACCTTACCAACCCTATCAGTTGGCCGAAATCGAATATGGCAGTGGACGCTTTATTAAAACCGAACAAGAAGCGATCGAAGAAGCTCGCAAAGCACGCGGGCATCAAGTCGATGCGATCTTGGCTGAAATGAAAGCCGTTGCCGACCGAGGACTACCGATGTTTCTGACCGGTGACTTAAACGAACCATCGCATCAAGACTGGACGGATGCCGCCGCACAAGCCGGCCATTGCCAAATTAAAGTCGAATATCCCACTACAAAATCTTTTAGTGATTTCGGATTTACAGACGCATTCCGCTCGTTCCACCCCGATGAAACCAAAGTGCGGGGCTATACCTGGACCCCAATCAATGCAGCCGACGATCCATCCGAACGCCATGATCGCATCGATTTCGTCTTTTCCAAAGGGGAACAAATACGTTGCGTCAAAGCGGAAGTTGTTGGCGAAGCCGAATCGCGTGGGGCCGATATCGTGGTCACGCCCTACCCGTCGGATCATCGAGGGGTAGTCGCTGAGTTTCAGATCACGCCGGCAGCTAATTGATGAAAAAATGAATCAAATCTTATAAAGGTAGCGGTGGATTCTTGGCTCGGTTGGGCCAAGCGGCCCACAGTAACCACCAGTGAGTATTTCTGACGTCAATAAATTTCCCATGTGGGCTTGCCGAAACAAGTTATTTTTATAGAATTTGAAACTCAATCGGTTAATAAACCGATTGTTACCGAATTCAATTTCGGATGTTTTCTGCCACCTTTCATTGGCAGGTGCAAAACAAGCCGGTGTGGCGGAATTGGCAGACGCGATGGATTCAAAATCCATTGATCGCAAGATCGTGGAGGTTCAAGTCCTCTCACCGGTATTCCCTAATGGCCCCTGAAGACATTAGTTTTCAGGGGCTTTTTACGTTGGGGACTAGGATGAAAGCTCTTGTAAGGTAGCCGTTCACGGGTAGTTGTTGCCGGACAAAAATGGCGTAAATCGTAGGGGGGGGCGAGACTTCAAAAATCCCTAAAAAGTTACCTTGTAGGGCGAGCAACAGAT